>NVUL01000090.1 GCA_002401885.1 SAR86 cluster bacterium | reverse complement strand
AGAACAGACCTTAGTCAAGGCCGCTGTCAACGTCGTCTTACCATGGTCAACGTGACCAATTGTACCTACGTTAACGTGTAATTTATTTCTTTCGAATTTCTCTTTAGCCACAATAGCACCTCGTTCACTTCTAAATTTCTAGATTTCTAGATTATGAGTTTTAAAATTGTTTATGATGTCTGATTAATAATGCCTTCAGCTATATTGTTAGGCACAACCGCATACTTATCGAATTCCATCGTATACGTAGCGCGACCTTGGGTCGCCGAACGCAAGTCCGTCGAATAGCCAAACATTTCAGAAAGAGGAACCTCGGCATTGATTACTTTGCCCATAGAGCTGTCTTCCATGCCCTGCACCATGCCACGACGACGATTCAAGTCACCCATCACATCACCCATATATTCCTCAGGCGATACAACTTCTACTTTCATCATCGGTTCTAGCAAAGCCGCATCAGCCTGGAGCGCACCTTTCTTCAATGCCATCGAGCCAGCAATCTTAAACGCCATCTCGCTGGAATCCACATCGTGGAATGAACCGTCGAAAAGCGTTACCTTCATAGCAAGCAAGGGGTAGCCAGCGAGACAGCCATTCTTCATCTGCTGCTGCACGCCCTTATCTACCGCTGGGATATATTCTCTTGGAATCGTTCCACCTACAATTTCGTTCACAAATTCGTATTCTGAATCTGGGTCCAAAGGCTCGAGCCGCAACACCACGTGTCCATACTGACCGCGACCACCAGACTGTTTAACGTGCTTTCCTTCGACTTCCACGACCTTCCTGATCGTCTCGCGATAGGCTACTTGCGGCTTGCCGATGTTTGCCTCAACGGAGAATTCACGACGCATTCTGTCAACCAGTACGTCAAGATGAAGCTCGCCCATACCTGAAATAATTGTCTGACCAGATTCTTCATCTGTTTCGACTCGAAACGATGGATCTTCCTGAGCCAGCTTGCCCAAGGCGATGCCCATTTTCTCTTGGTCCGCTTTAGTCTTCGGCTCAACCGCTACCGAGATCACAGGCTCTGGGAATTCCATCTTCTCAAGAGTCACGACACGATCAATTGCGCAGAGAGTTTCGCCTGTTGTCACATCCTTAAGACCAATCGCAGCGGCAATATCCCCCGCCAATACCTCTTTGATCTCTTCACGAGTGTTCGCGTGCATCTGCACCATACGGCCAACACGTTCTTTCTTAGTTTTGATTGGGTTGTAAACCGAGTCACCAGAATTAAGAGAACCGGAGTACACTCGGAAAAACGTCAATGTACCAACGAAGGGATCGGTTGCGATCTTGAATGCCAATGCAGCAAACGGCGCTTTGTCATCGGCTTCACATGTAGTAGTAGTACCATCCTCAAGCAGGCCTTCAATGGCCTTAACTTCAGTTGGCGCCGGCATGTAATCGATTACCGCATCAAGCACTGCCTGAACGCCCTTGTTCTTAAAAGCTGAACCACAAAGTGTTGGCACTATTTCACTTGCCAATGTGCGCTCACGAATGCCCTCCATGACCTCTTCTTCGGACAGGTTGCCAGTTTCCAGATACTTATCCATAAGCTCTTCGTTGGCTTCTGCCGCCGCTTCAAGCATATTTTCACGCCATTCATCAGCTAGGTCTTGCATGTCGGCAGGAATTTCTGCGTATTCAAAAGTAGCGCCCTGATCTTCTTCGCTCCAGCGAATCGCCTTCATCTTAACGAGGTCTACTACGCCCTTGAATTCGTCTTCCGCACCAATAGCCAATTGCAATGGAATCGGGTTAGCACCCAATCGTTCTTTCATTTGCTCCACAACCATCAGAAAGTCGGCACCGGCTCGGTCCATCTTGTTGACGAAAACCATGCGCGGCACTTCGTAGCGATTAGCTTGGCGCCATACTGTTTCCGTTTGGGGTTGGACACCGGAAGAGCCACAAAGTACAACCACAGCGCCGTCCAATACACGCAAAGAACGCTCTACTTCAATAGTGAAGTCAACGTGTCCCGGTGTGTCGATGATGTTGATGCGGTGCTCTTCGTATTGCTCACCCATGCCGCTCCAGAAACAAGTAGTCGCCGCAGAGGTAATAGTAATGCCGCGCTCCTGCTCTTGCTCCATCCAGTCCATAGTCGCAGCACCATCGTGTACTTCACCAATTTTGTGTGAAATACCGGTATAGAACAGTACGCGCTCGGTAGTTGTAGTCTTGCCTGCATCTACGTGGGCGACGATTCCGATATTGCGATAACGGTCCAATGGGTGTTTTCTGGCCACAACTTATGCCCTCACTATAAATCGACTCGATTTAAACGGCTTATCTACTAGAAACCCCTCGATTAGAAGCGGTAATGTGAGAATGCTCGGTTGGCTTCCGCCATGCGATGCACGTCTTCACGCTTCTTAACTGCACTACCCTTACCTTCAGAGGCATCGGATATTTCGCCAGCGAGACGCAAGGCCATGGACTTTTCGCCACGCTTACGGGAATGCTCAACTAACCAACGCATGGCTAGGGCATGGCGACGCTCGGCACGTACTTCGACAGGAACCTGATAGGTAGCACCGCCGACACGGCGAGACTTAACTTCGACCATGGGAGCAATAGCATCCAGAGCCTTCTCGAAAGTTTCGAGAGGATCGCCAGGAGTTCTAGCTGAAACCATGTCTAATGCACCATAGACGATACGTTCGGCAACAGACTTCTTGCCATCGACCATCACGTGGTTCATGAATTTTGCGAGGGTTAAACTACCGAACTTTGGATCTGGCAGAATTTCACGTTTTGCAACTACTCTTCTTCTAGGCATTTGAGACCTCTATGTTTATTCAGGTTAATCCAGGACTCCTAGTCACTTCGAAAAGCGGCTACTACCTGGCCTTACTCTCACTCATCGCTTTATTAAAGAGTCTCGATGAGGCGCGTATCCTTACGCTTGTAGAAGCATTGCCAGATAGATTTACCCGACAAGGCTATGACTCTAAATTCTTGTGATTTTGCTTCTTCTGACGATTTTTATTTAGGCTTTTTCGTACCGTATTTCGAGCGGCTCTGCTTACGGTCAGCAACCCCTGAAGTATCCAAGCTGCCACGAACCGTGTGGTAGCGAACACCTGGAAGATCCTTAACACGACCGCCTCTGATCAGAACAACGGAGTGTTCCTGCAGGTTGTGGCCTTCGCCACCAATATAGGAAGACACTTCAAAGCCATTAACCAGACGCACACGACACACCTTTCTCAAAGCCGAATTAGGCTTCTTTGGTGTAGTTGTGTAGACCCTAGTGCAAACGCCGCGCTTCTGAGGTGAACCTTGTAGCGCAGGTACGCCGCTTTTGACGATTTTGCTGCGTCGGGGCTTACGTACTAATTGGTTAATTGTCGTCATGTTTTCCTTAAAACCTCTAATTTTTTAGGGAGAAACCATTTCCTATCATCTCTGGCTCAGTAATCTAAACGACCTTAATTGTCGCTAGGTAGAGCTCTCTAAATAGAAAAATCAGTTCTCCGTCTCTTTACTCTCTTTTGGCTCAGTTATCTGAGCGATATACTGTATTGGCCCGCAGACCTCACAAATCAACAAAGATCGTATGCCAGAATAAAGGATGCGAGAGTTTAATGACCCCGCATCCTCTAGTCAACTATTTCCAAGCATTGCTGCCTGTTTGAGCGAGCTCTCTAGCCTTCTGCCTTGATATTCAGGGCTTCGCTCAATGCTGCTTCTACATCGCTCGCGGTCACGGAATCTGAATTAAGCTTGTCCGCATAAGCCTTCTTGCGGGCTGCGTGATACGCCAGACCCGTTCCTGCCGGGATAAGTCGTCCAACAACCACGTTTTCCTTCAAGCCTCTTAGGAAGTCACGCTTTCCAGTAACCGCCGCTTCTGTAAGAACACGAGTGGTCTCTTGGAACGACGCTGCCGAGATGAAGGATTCTGTTGCCAAGGAAGCCTTGGTAATACCCAATAGCATGCGTTCGAAACGGACTTCCTGCTTCTTTTCTTCGCGAAGAGTATCGTTCACTTCAAGAATCTGCGTATACATTAGCTGCTCGCCCTTGATCAGTGTCGAATCACCAATGTGTGTAACTTCGATCTTACGCAACATCTGACGCACGATTACTTCGATATGCTTGTCATTAATTCGCACACCCTGGAGGCGGTACACCTCTTGAACTTCATTGACAACATATTGAGCTAGAGCTTCGACTCCTTTAAGGCGCAAAATATCATGAGGGGCTGGTGGGCCCTCCGAAACTACTTCGCCCTTTTCTATATACTCTCCCTCGAACACTGTCATGGTGCGCCACTTGGGAATCAACACCTCGTAGTGATCAGAGCCGTCGATTGGATTAACACCGTCTTTAGGGGTGATGACCAATCTGCGTTTTCCTTTGGTTTCCTTACCGAAGCTTACCGTACCCGAAATCTCAGCCAAGATTGCTGGCTCTTTCGGACGACGTGCTTCGAACAAGTCGGCAACACGTGGCAGACCACCCGTGATATCACGAGTCTTCGAGCCTTCCTGTGGGATACGGGCAATAACATCGCCAATATTCAAGTCAACACCGTCATTCAAGCTGACGATCGCATTTGCCGGTAGGAAGTAGTGTGCCGGGTGGTTTGTGCCAGGGAGACAAATTTCTTTTCCCTTCTTATCCACAACAGTAACACCTGGGCGCAGCTCCTTGGCTGAAGCGGCGCGCTCGTTCGGATCGATAACAGAAATACTACTAAGACCTGTGATCTCATCCGTCTGCTCGCGAACCGTAATGCCCTCTTCCATCGCGGCGAAAGCTACTCTACCTGCTACTTCCGAAACGATCGGGTGAGTATGCGGGTCCCAAGTAGCTACGATCTGCCCAGCTTCGACTTCGGACTTCTTGCCGACGGTGATCAGCGCACCGTAAGGTAGCTTATAGCGCTCACGCTCACGGCCATTGGAATCATTAACGATGAGCTGACCGGAACGAGATACAACCACTAGCTCGTTCTTGATGTTCTCTACCGTCTTCATATTGTGTAGGTGAATTGTACCGGTGTTCTTAACCTGCACGCTGTCCGAAGCTGTGGCTCTGGACGCCGCACCACCGATGTGGAACGTACGCATCGTAAGCTGTGTGCCCGGCTCGCCGATTGACTGAGCAGCGATAACTCCCACTGCCTCGCCAACGTTAACAACATGACCACGAGCCAAATCGCGACCGTAACACTGGCTACAGATACCGAAGCGAGTCTCACAAGTGATTGGCGAGCGCACGTGAACTTCATCCACGCCACCAGTCTCCAACTTCTCTACCATGCGCTCGTTGATCATAGTGCCGGCCTCGGCAACTATTTCACCCGTTGCCTCTAAAACCACCGAAGCAGCTAGAACACGACCCAATACTCTGTCGCCTAGCGGCGCAATAATATCGCCACCCTCGATAACTGGCGACATCGTCAGACCTTGCTCGGTACCGCAATCGTGTTGAGTGACAACCAAGTCCTGAGAAATATCAACTAGACGTCGAGTCAGGTAACCAGAGTTAGCCGTCTTCAATGCCGTATCTGCCAATCCTTTACGAGCACCGTGAGTCGAGGTGAAATACTGCGATACACTCAAACCCTCACGGAAGTTCGCCGTGATAGGTGTCTCAATGATCGAACCGTCCGGTCGTGCCATCAAGCCCCGCATACCGGCAAGCTGACGAATCTGAGCGGGGGAACCCCTAGCGCCAGAATCGGCATATACATACACCGAATTGAATGACTCTTGCTGTTCTTCCTTTCCTTCCTTGTTGATAACCGGCTCTGTCGACAGACCGTCCATCATAGCCTTGGCCACAAGGTCGTTCGCACGGGACCAGATATCGATGACCTTATTGTATTTCTCACCTTGTGTTACTAGACCGGAAGCGAATTGCGCCTCGATCTCTTCCACTTCGGTGTTTGCCTGCTCAATGATCGTCTCCTTCTCTTCGGGTATGACGAAGTCATTAACACCGATGGATGAACCGGAACGCGTTGAATACTTATAACCCGTGTACATCAACTGGTCCGCGAAGATAACAGTTTCCTTGAGACCGACGTCGCGATAGCAGGCATTCAGAATCAGCGAGATTTGCTTCTTCGCCATCTTCTGATTGACCATGGAGAAAGGCAAGCCTTCCGGGACGATGTTGAAAAGCAACACACGGCCCACGGTCGTATCTACAATGGCAGTCTCGCGGACGCGTTCTCCCTCTTCATTGTTATAGACATCTGTAATTCGTACTTTGATGCGCGCCTGCAGGTGAGCATTGTCTGTTTCGTAAGCACGCTGAACTTCTTTCGCGTCGGAGAAAGTCATGCCTTCACCCTTCGCGTTCACGCGCGAGCGCGTCATGTAGTAAAGACCTAATACAACGTCCTGTGATGGAACAATAATTGGCTCACCGTTAGCAGGTGCCAGGATATTGTTCGTGGACATCATCAGCGTACGCGCTTCAAGCTGTGCCTCCAGCGTAAGTGGTACGTGAACCGCCATCTGGTCACCGTCAAAGTCGGCGTTGTAGGCTGCACAAACCAGTGGGTGCAATTGAATTGCCTTACCCTCGATCAGCACCGGCTCGAACGCCTGAATGCCAAGTCTGTGCAAAGTTGGTGCGCGGTTAAGCAGCACTGGATGTTCGCGAATCACATCTGCGAGAATATCCCAAACCTCGGCAGTCTCGCGCTCAACCATCTTCTTCGCTGCCTTGATTGTAGTAGCGAGGCCACGACGCTCCAGCTTGCCGAAGATAAACGGCTTAAAGAGTTCCAGAGCCATCTTTTTCGGCAGACCACACTGATGCAATCTCAGCGTTGGCCCTACCACGATGACTGAACGGCCAGAGTAATCTACGCGCTTACCAAGTAGGTTCTGCCTGAATCGACCCTGCTTACCTTTGATCATGTCGGCAAGTGACTTAAGAGGTCGTTTGTTGGATCCTGTAATCGCGCGGCCACGACGACCGTTATCGAGAAGCGCATCAACCGCTTCCTGCAACATACGCTTTTCGTTGCGCACGATAATATCAGGCGCGTTCAAATCGAGAAGACGCTTCAGACGATTGTTTCTATTGATCACACGACGGTAAAGATCGTTCAGATCTGAAGTCGCGAAACGACCACCGTCCAAAGGGACAAGAGGACGAAGATCGGGTGGCAGAACAGGCAGAACTGTCATTACCATCCACTCCGGCTTGTTGCCAGAGGCATTAAAAGCTTCTAATAGCTTCAAACGCTTAGAGAGCTTCTTCAATTTTGTCTCAGAATTCGTAGCTGGGATTTCTTCGCGAAGACGAGCAACTTCCGCATCAACATCCAGATCCTTCATCAATGCCTGAACTGCTTCCGCGCCCATCTTGGCATCGAACTCATCACTAAATTCTTCCATCGCCTCGTAGTACTGCTCATCCGTTAGCAGCTGCCCTTTTTCAAGAGTAGTCATGCCCGGGTCAGTAACCACGAAAGATTCGAAATAAAGAATGCGCTCGATATCACGCAGAGTCATGTCCAACAGCAAGCCGATGCGTGAAGGCAGAGACTTGAGGAACCAGATATGGGCTACCGGACTCGCGAGTTCGATATGACCCATGCGATCACGACGCACTTTTGAGAGCGCAACTTCTACGCCGCACTTCTCACAGATAACACCGCGATGTTTAAGGCGCTTGTACTTACCACACAGGCACTCATAGTCCTTCACTGGACCAAAAATCTTGGCGCAGAACAGGCCATCACGCTCAGGCTTAAATGTTCGATAGTTGATCGTCTCTGGCTTCTTAACTTCGCCGAACGACCAGGCACGAATCATCTCCGGCGAGGCCAAACCAATTTTAATGGAATCGAACTCATCTGATTGTGATTGAGACTTAAGTAACCCTAATAGGTCTTTCATTCTATATCCTCCACCTGCTGCTTTCGCGAACAGGCTTTAATAATCACTAATTCTTCATTTGTCGTACTAGCTAGTAATGAATCGGTTTACTTAGTACTGACATCCAATTCCATATCGATCGCAAGCGACCTGATTTCTTTCACTAGCACATTAAATGATTCCGGCATTCCCGGCTCCATTCTGTGGTCACCATCGACGATGTTCTTATACATCTTGGTTCGTCCGGCGACGTCGTCCGACTTAACGGTTAACATTTCCTGCAAGGTATAAGCCGCACCATAAGCTTCGAGTGCCCACACTTCCATCTCTCCGAAGCGCTGTCCACCGAACTGTGCCTTACCACCTAGTGGCTGCTGTGTAACCAAGCTGTACGAACCCGTCGATCTAGCGTGCATCTTGTCATCCACCAAGTGATTCAGCTTCAGCATATACATGATGCCAACAGTTATCTGGCGATCGAAAGACTCCCCCGTCCTGCCATCAAAAAGTGTGACCTGACCACTTTCGTCAATACCGGCCAGCTCGAGCATGTCTTTGATTTCAGACTCAGCCGCACCATCGAACACAGGTGTTGCCATCGGAACGCCCGCACGCAAGTTACCAGCAAGCTCCATGACTTCTTCGTCTTCGAGGCCTTTGATATCTTCAGTGCGTTCACCGATCTTGTTGTAAATTTCGGTGACCAGCTTTCTGACTTCTGATGTTTTCTTCTTAGCATCTAGCAGCTCGCCAATGCGGTTACCCAAGCCCTTAGCCGCCGCACCTAGGTGCGTCTCTAAAACCTGACCAACGTTCATTCGCGACGGCACACCGAGCGGGTTCAGCACGATATCTATCGGCTCGCCCTTCTCGTCATAAGGCATATCCTCTACAGGCATAATTACCGAGATAACACCCTTGTTACCATGACGACCGGCCATCTTGTCGCCGGGCTGTATGCGGCGCTTAATAGCGAGGTAGACTTTAACGATCTTCAATACGCCAGGAGCCAGATCATCACCCTGAGTGAGTTTCTTTCTCTTGTCTTCGAAACGCTCGTCTAGCTCGACACGTCTTTCTTTAAGCTGCTCATCTGCACGCTCTAATTGCTTATTCACAGCATCGTTAGACATGCGCAGCTTGAACCAATCTTCCTTTGGCAGTTCCTCAAGATAGTCAGCGGTAACCTTCTGGCCCTTCTTCAACTTTGGACCACCGGCTACAACTTTTCCGACTAGAGCCTGTTGTAAACGTTCGAAAGTTGCGGCTTCGACAATTCGATATTCATCATCGATGTCTTTGCGAACCTTAGACAGTTGCGACTCTTCGATCTCCATGGCGCGCTGATCTTTCTCTAGACCATCACGTGTGAATACCTGCACGTCGATTACGGTACCCTTGACACTCGTAGGCACACGCGAAGAAGTATCTTTTACGTCCGAGGCTTTCTCACCGAAGATTGCACGCAGTAGTTTCTCTTCTGGAGTTAGCTGCGTTTCGCCCTTAGGCGTAACCTTGCCGACTAAAATGTCGCCAGCACTAACTTCGGCACCTATATACACAATGCCAGACTCGTCCAGCTTGCTTAGGGCGCCTTCGCCTACGTTTGGAATATCAGCGGTAATCTCTTCCGATCCCAGCTTGGTATCGCGAGCCACGCAAGTTAGTTCCTGAATGTGAATAGTGGTGAAGCGATCTTCCTTAACCACGCGCTCAGATATTAAAATCGAATCTTCGAAGTTGTATCCGTTCCAAGGCATGAATGCGATACGCATATTCTGGCCTAGCGCCAACTCACCCATATCGATTGATGGACCATCTGCCAAGATGTCACCACGAGCGATCGTGTCGCCATCTTTAACCAATGGTCGCTGGCTGATACATGTGTTCTGATTAGAGCGGGTGTACTTAGTCAGGTTGTAGATATCCACACCTGCCTCACCTGCGTCTGTCTCTGCATCGTTCACACGAACAATGATTCTGGCCGCATCGACACTCTCGATAACACCGCCACGGAATGCGACAACACATACGCCTGAATCGGTCGCTACATTACGTTCCATACCGGTACCAACCAAAGGCTTCTCAGTCTTCAGAGTCGGTACTGCCTGACGCTGCATGTTCGAACCCATCAGGGCCCGGTTAGCATCGTCGTGCTCAAGGAAAGGAATCAAGGCCGCCGCTACAGACACCATCTGTTGTGGAGCCACATCCATATAGTCAACTTCTTCGCGCGGCTTTAAGAGTGTCTCACCCTTGTATCGTACGGTGACGAGATTATCGACGAAGCCCTTCTTCTTATCCAAAGGAGCACTCGCCTGCGCAATGACGAAATCACTTTCGTCTATCGCTGACAAGTAATCGATCTCGTCTGTAACTTTGTTGCTAGTTACTTTTCTATAAGGGCTTTCGAGGAAGCCGTAGTGATTCGTTCTCGCATAAGTTGCCAGCGAGTTAATCAATCCGATGTTCGGGCCTTCAGGCGTTTCAATTGGACATACTCGACCGTAGTGAGTCGGGTGTACGTCACGCACTTCGAAGCCTGCTCTTTCTCTCGTGAGACCACCCGGCCCAAGAGCCGATACGCGACGCTTGTGTGTCACCTCGGAAAGCGGATTATTTTGATCCATGAACTGGGAGAGCTGACTGGAGCCAAAGAATTCCTTGATCGCTGCAGCCACTGGCTTCGCATTGATCATATCTTGTGGCATCAGGCCTTCTGAGTCTGCCATGCTCAAACGCTCTTTCACTGCGCGCTCGACACGAACCAAGCCCACGCGGAATTGGTTCTCGGCCATCTCACCTACTGAGCGAATACGGCGATTACCTAAGTGATCGATGTCATCGACTGAGCCGAAACCATTACGGATTCCAACCAGAGTCTTCAACACATCGACGATATCTTCCTTGCTGAGAACCATCAAGCCCTCTGACTCAGGACGACCCAATCGACGATTGAACTTCATACGACCCACTGCAGAAAGATCGTAACGCTCTGGCGAGAAGAATAAGTTAGAGAATAAGTTCTCTGCGGATTCCTTCGTAGGCGGCTCGCCTGGACGCATCATGCGATAGATTTCGACCATTGCTTCCAACTTGGAAGTGGTTCCATCGATGCGTAGTGTATGCGATACAAAGGGACCGCAATCCAGATCGTTAGTGTAGATAGTCTCGAAATGCTTTATGCCAGACTCGAAGAACTGCTCTATAACTTCTTCAGTGATTTCAGTGTTACAAGCAACTAAGACTTCGCCTGTCTCTTCATTGATCACATCGGCAGCAAGTGCGGCACCAATAAGGTACTCATGCTCGACTAGCAGCGTAGATAACTTCGCTTGCTCCATAAGGCGCACGTGGCGTGAAGTGATGCGACGACCAGTCTCTACGATTTCCTTGCCTTTCTTGTCATTGATCGGAAAAGTAAGCACTTCTCCGCGCAGACGCGCTGGAATTAGATTCAACGAAATAGTCGACTCTTTGTCCTTGCCCTTCGTAGTAATCTTAAAACTATTGTTCTCATAGAACATTTCAAGAATTTCTTGGGATCCGTAACCTAATGCACGCAGCAATACCGATGCAGGCAATTTGCGACGACGGTCGATTCGAACATAGACCATGTCTTTTGGGTCGAATTCGAAATCGAGCCAAGAACCACGGTAAGGAATAACCCGCGCAGAGTAGAGTAACTTTCCTGAGCTGTGCGTCTTACCGCGGTCATGATCAAAGAACACACCGGGGGATCTATGCAACTGCGATACAACAACACGTTCAGTACCGTTGATAACAAAGGTGCCTGAATCAGTCATCAATGGGATCTCACCCATATAGACTTCTTGCTCTTTAATATCTTTAATTGTTTGTGTTGTTGATTCCTTATCATAAAGAATCAACCGAACCTTAACCCGTAAGGAAACTGAATAGGTAGAACCACGCAATTGACATTCTTTGACGTCAAACGCTGGCTTTCCGAGGTTGTAGCTAACATATTCCAGAACTGCCTTGCCGGAATAGCTGACGATAGGGAATACAGATTTGAACGCGGCGTGTAGGCCTTGTTCCATACGTGATTCTACAGGCACGTCAACCTGGGTAAACTGTTTATAGGAATCGACTTGTATAGACAAGAGGTAAGGGATATCCATCGCACTTGGCAATTTGCCGAAGTTCTTGCGGATACGTTTTTTCTCTGTATACGAATAGGCCATTGATGTGTTCCTAGCGTTGTGTTCTATTGGCATTAACTACTAGCAGAATTCTTCTGCGATTTGCATGACCGGTGTCGCAACGACTTGCGCCCTGACGACTTGGACAATGCACGGCGATTAGGCCGGTCTTCTCTTACTCGAAATTACAACGAACTAACGCCAGGTGCTTTGACGGCACCCGGCGCTTGTTGTTTTGTAGCAAAGTGCTAACTACTTAAGCTCAACGGTTGCGCCAGCTTCTTCCAATACTTTCTTGGCTTCATCCGCTTCCGCCTTAGGAACAGCTTCCTTAAGAGTTGATGGCGCGGCATCAACTAGTCCCTTAGCTTCTTTAAGTCCTAGACCAGTGATGCCACGTACTGCCTTAATGACGTTTACTTTCTTTTCGCCAATTGAGGCCAGAACGATATCGAATTCAGTCTGCTCTTCTACTGGTGCAGCGTCGGCTGCTGCAGCTGGAGCTGCCGCAACTGCTGCTGCAGCTGAAACACCGAATTTTTCTTCCATTGCTTCAACCAGCTGAACTACGTCCATTACTGACATGTCTGCAATTGCTTCTAATACATCTTCTTTGGAAAGAGCCATGACTCTTGTCTCCTACTTTCAATAAATTAATTTAAGTTGTTTTCTATCTTTTACAATTTCTAGTCTGTTACGAAGGAACTAGGCTGCTTCCTGTTTCTGGTCTCGAACTGCTGCAACAGCACGTGTTGCTTTCGAGGGAACCTCGATCATGGTTCTGGCGAGCTTCGTTACAGGCGCTAACATAACGCTCATAAGAATGGACAGCGCTTGATCGTGAGTCGGCAACTTCGCCAACACGTCGATCTGATCGGCATCCAACAACTTGCCACCTACAGAGAGTGCTTTAATCTCGAAATCTTTTTTCTCTTTAGCAAAATCCTTCAGCACGCGTGCAGCGGCACCAGGGTCTTCCTCTGAGAATGCAAGAATCGTAGGACCAACTAAAACTTCCTGAATGCATTCGAATTCAGTACCTTCAACTGCTTTCTTAAGCAGCGTGTTTCTTACAACACGAAGATAGACTTTATTCTCTCTGGCATTCTTTCGAAGTTCAGTCATATCACTAACGGTTACACCCCGATAATCGGCGAGTACCGCAGACAATGCACTGTTAGCAGCCGTATTGACTTCCGAAACAATCTGTTTCTTATCTTCTAGTCCAATAGCCACTAGCTAAACTCCTTAATATGGTCGATTGCTCGACCGCGATTTAACATGAATTGATTGCTCGCTTCATGCCCTTGCTATTCGGTGATTGAAATTTAGTATTCCACTAAATTGGGCTTCACCATCTGCGTAGGAAATTAAGCGACCCAACCCAAACTGGGCGGTCACACCTACGGTCTTTGATAGCTTCGCTTTCGCGAAACCCCAAAGTCTGTTGAAGAGTAATACAACGTCACCCTTCGAATTTTTTATTAAACTTGTTAAAGCTCTAGAGACGACTGGTCTATCTGTAGTCCAGGACCCATCGTCGAAGAAAGAACAACCTTTTTGATATAGACACCCTTGGATGCAGCTGGCTTGC
The DNA here is from genome assembly GCA_002401885.1 of SAR86 cluster bacterium. Classification (GTDB taxonomy): domain Bacteria; phylum Pseudomonadota; class Gammaproteobacteria; order Pseudomonadales; family Pseudohongiellaceae; genus UBA9145. Next base: position 2,592 of record NVUL01000090.1, on the reverse strand, counting down.
CCTTCTTTAGGTCTGCCAATAACGCTTCAAGGTTCGCCTTAACCGCAGGAGCTTCAAAGCCTACTTTGCCGATACCACCATGGACGATGCCGTTCTTGTCAGTTCTATATCGAACCTGACCAGATTTGGCGTTCTTAACTGCAGTTTCAACGTCTGGTGTAACTGTTCCTACTTTAGGATTAGGCATCAAACCTCTTGGACCGAGAACCGTACCTAGTTTGCCCACTACACGCATAGCGTCTGGTGTCGCAATAACTACGTCGAAGTCCAGGTTTCCCGCCTGAATAGATTCCGCTAGATCATCGAAGCCCACCACATCAGCACCGGCGGCCTTCGCTTTTTCGGCATTCTCGCCCTGGGCGAACACTGCGACGCGAACGTCTTTGCCTGTGCCGTTGGGTAGAATTGTGGAACCGCGAACAGCTTGATCCGATTTACGCGCATCGATGCCGAGATTCACGCAAACATCTAGAGACTCGCTGAATTTCTTTGAGGCAAATTCTTCGATAATCGAAACAGCTTCTTCAACTGAATACGCCTTGCCTACTTCAACCTTTTCAGCTACTTGCTTTTGTTTTTTGGATAGTTTGGCCATGTTACTCCACTCCCTCGACTTCTATGCCCGCGCTGCGCGCGCTGCCTGCAAGAGTGCGAACCGCAGCATCCATATCAGCAGCAGTAAGATCAGCCATTTTCTGGGTCGCAATTTCTTCTAACTGAGCACGACTTACCTTGCCCACTTTTTCGGTGTTTGGACGTCCACTTCCCTTCTTGAGGCCGGCTGCTTTGCGCAGTAGCACAGAGGCGGGAGGCGTCTTCGTAATGAAGGTGAAGCTACGATCTGCATACACAGTGATAACTACAGGAATAGGCAGGCCAGGCTCAACTGCTTGAGTCTGTGCATTGAAAGCCTTACAGAATTCCATGATGTTTACGCCGTGTTGACCGAGAGCCGGACCAACAGGTGGACTTGGGTTAGCTTTTCCTGCGCCAACTTGCAGCTTTATATAAGCCAGTACTTTCTTAGCCATGTCTTTCTCCTTTGGGTTCAAACGTTCGATTAAGCCTCGCAGCTAACCAAACTCCCCGGCGATTTCTAACAGATGTTAGAGAATCGACTTTGTTGATAAATGGGGTCAGAGTAAAATTTCCGCAAATGCGGTTAAAAATTACCGTACTTACATCGGAAATTTTACTCTGACCCCGGCACTTCTAACTCTTCTCGATTTGCCCGAACTCAAGCTCTACTGGAGTCGAACGGCCGAAAATTAATACAGCAACGCGTACTCGACTCTTCTCGTAGTTAACTTCCTCAACCGTACCGGTGAAGTCATTAAAAGGACCATCGGTAACTCGAACCATCTCGCCAGGTTCGTAGATCGTCTTGTGAGTTGGAGCCTCTTCGCTATCCTCCATTCTCTGGAGGATTTTATTCGCTTCTTTATCAGTTATTGGGGCGGGCCTCTCTGCCGTACCGCCAATAAAGCCCATTACTCTGGGCGTGTCCTTGACCAAATGCCAGGTCTCGTCGTTTAATTCCATATGCACCAAGACGTAGCCAGGAAAGAATTTACGCTCGCTCTTTCGTTTCTGACCACCGCGCATTTCTACGACTTCTTCGGTAGGCACCAACACTTCATCAAAGTAATCCTCCATTTTTCGAAGAGCAATTCGCTCTCCCAATGCAAGCATCACTTTCTTCTCATAGCCTGAATAGGCATGTACTACGTACCAGCGCTTTGCCATTGTTACCTCTAGCCGATCATCGATGAAATAACACTGTTTAATCCCCAATCCAATAGCCATAGAATAAAAGCTAAAATGAATATGACGATAAGAACTACAATCGTAGTCTGCGTTGTTTCTTGTCTTGTTGGCCAAACAACTTTTCTTATTTCAACTCGTGCATCTAGGCATAAGTTGACGAAAGCGCGCCCACGAATAGTCTGAGCACCAAGCCATCCAGCCACGCCGGCAACTACAAGCAAGCCTAGCGTTCTAACCAGTAATGATTCCGTCGCGAAATAGGAATTAGCATAGATAGCGCCAGCCACAATCGCTGCTACGACTGCCCACTTGACCAAATCCAATTTACCGTCTTCGCTTACTATTTTTTCGGACATACTATTTACTATTTCTCTTAGCTCTAAATTTCTAGTTAACAACCACCGGCAGTGACTTTATTGCTGCCTATTCTCTTCCGCATGGCCAGTGGAAGAATTCCTGCCTTTAGTTGGCAGGCCAGGAGGGAATCGAACCCCCAACCTGCGGTTTTGGAGACCGCTGCTCTGCCAATTGAGCTACTGGCCTACTGCTTCTCTAAAGGTCATTGGTGCTTCTTAATTCCCGTTTCTAATTAAGGGTGGTCAATACGACCTTAATCTTCATCCTCTTCATTTGCTTCTAGCGAATATCGTAGAAACACTAAAGACAACTAAGCCGAAGCACCCTTTTGAGCGCTTCGGCCAAGTAAGTAGTCTTTACCGAAATTATTCGATGATCTTAACTACAACGCCTGCGCCTACTGTACGACCACCCTCTCGGATAGCAAAACGTAGACCGTCATCCATCGCGATCGGAGCAATCAACGTC
>NVUL01000089.1 GCA_002401885.1 SAR86 cluster bacterium | reverse complement strand
GGATGCCACCGCAAGTAATCAGGGTGTCACATGATTGATTCTGGGCTTCAGCAAGGCAGAATTCTAGTTTCCGTATCTTGTTTCCCGATACTTCGGTGCCAGTGAGCTCGTCACGTTTGACCCAGATAGTTGTATCTTTAAAGCGCTGGGAAAATCTTTCCAGCTTTGTAATAGGTGTAGGCAATTGCGCGAGTTCTATTCTTGCCGGCCATTTGATCATCTGAAGCGTCTCTGATTAATTCGAGTTAGAAAACAAAAAACGGAACAAGAGCTAGTCCGATTCCGTTTCTGCATTGTTTCATTCTGATAGCCCAGCGAACAGCTACAGAACACACTTATCTTATTTTTACTTCTTAGTGGCGTCGTAAGTCTCAACACCGCCGGCTGCACCTGGGGCCGAAGCCTCTGCAGTATCGAGTGGCTTCAAGGCTTCGCTGTACAGAAACAAATCTGTCAGCACGGCGCGAAGGTGGATGGACGCATTTAGGTTGTCCACGATCTCCGATCCAATTTTTTCTTGATTCAGAATGAAACGGATAGCGGCTCCAGCATTTCGGCAATCGTTTGCGATTACTTGCTCGAAATCATCCTTGCTCTCAGAAAAGGCAGCCGCGATGTTTTTCATCCCGGCTGAAATTCCTTCGATGATGGGCCTTGCATGTGGACCAGGCCCCGTCTCATTTTGTGCAGGTCGTCCCTGAGCGGCAAAAGCCAACAGGAACTCGTAGCCAGATTCTATGGCTTCTATATCGTCTTCTATCACAGCATTTTACTCGTTAGTCGTTTTCAGATCCGCATCAAAAAGCGATACGGAGGGATTTAGTCGGCTTCTTTTGGAGACCATAGACTCGTGTCATGGTTTGCCGTCATCTCATCTTCCGAAATCCAACCAGATACCATAGAACGTGTATAGAATAACTTTTCTGGTCTCAAGGCAAAGTAGATATGCGTTGCCGCAAGAGCTACTAGCGCGAGAGTAGAAAGGCCGTGTAACAAGAACATTAGACCAAGCGTGTCTTCTGCCATGCTATTGGTACGATCCCAAAATGGGGTATCGATCTGCAAGAACAAGAGAATACCAGTGGCAATAACCGCCAGCACTACTACCGTTACTGCCCAGTGCATACCTTTCTGTTCGAAAGTATATTTACCCGGCTTCTGCGCTGAATCGAATGGTTCACCGAAATCCTTCGGGCCAAGAATCATAGACTTGAAATCTTGCCAGAAAAGCGAACGGATGATATGAAACACCACCACGAAAGTAAGCAATAGCCCGGCGATCCAATGGATATTCAACCAGGCAATACGCAGCCCTAGAATAGGAGCTATACCTGTCGCAATCAAAGTCAGAATGCTTGCTGCCATTACCCAATGAAACAATCGATCGATAGTCTCATGACGAAGAACTCTTCGCCCTTCCGACGAAGGCTTATCCATCTTCTTGTTGGCTAAAGCAGCCATGATAATCGCATGGGCTGCAAGGAGGACTAAAACAGCAACTGCAACAACCCAGAGTAAATCCCATGAAACACCGAGAATAACTTCCTCGCCCCAAACATCGCGTTTATAGCGGACAATTTCTCCCACAGTACTTCCCTCTTATTTCTTATGTTTATTAATTAGTTTCTATATTAGCCAATTCGAGAAACCCGAGGTTTAACCTCGGATCGCTCGCTTAACTAGATTTTCCATTAATGGCACTTTGAAATGATTGTAGTTCAAAGGTCGAGCGCCTTCAGTGGACATGGCCGCGACTTGATCGGCCAATTGTTCTGAGCGCTGCTGTCCGCGAATAGCATTCTCTACAGCTTCCAGACGACGAGGTGTACATTCAACGGCACCGCAAACTATGCGAGCATCGGTAATTGATCCACCTGAAACTTTAATCGCCGCAGCAACATTCACTAGGGCAAAGTCCCATACGTTTCTATCGGCGACTTTTTCGAAATAATACTCCGCATTCGCCCATTCATTGGGTAAGCGAACCGCTGTCAGAATCTCGCCCTCATTCAACACTGTCATATTGACGATGTCGCGATCAGGGCCTACAAAGAAATCCTGAGCAGGGATCAGTCTCTCTCCACTAACACTTGCTACGACCATAGTTGCGTCAAGCGCAACTAGAGCAGGTGCAGTATCCGAAGGGCTCACTGCGACACAGCGGCTTGCTCCGAAAATAGCGTGTTCACGATTCAAGCCTTCTGGAGAATCTGCATAACAAATGTTGCCACCGGCGCGATAGCAATCGAGCCCACGGCGGTAATACCAGCAACGTGCGTCCTGATTCAGATTGCCGCCCAAGGTTCCAACATTGCGAATCTGTGGGCTAGCCACCTTGCTGGCCGCGGTTGCGAGAAGGCCAAACTTGGATTGCACCAGCGGATGATTAGCGATGTCTGTAAGTGTTGTCACTGCACCGATTTCAATACCGTCTGCAGTTTCCTTCACCCCTTTCCAGGCATCGATCTGAGCTATCTCGATCATGGCTGCGGGAGACTTGTTGCGGTCTTTCAACCAACCGTAAGTGTCCTGGCCGCCACCAACTATCCAACCGTCGTCGCCTAGAGTGTTTGCTAATTCCAGAGCATTTGCTTCATCAGTAGGCTGATAAAGTTCGATATCTGGCATTACGTCATGTGATGTGGCTGGCATATCAACCCCTGAAATTGTTTTGAGCAAGTGGAGTCGCGTCTTCCGAAATCCCTGCTATATGGTTAACGATCATGTCTGTAGTCACAGGCGCGGCATCGAACATATGTCCACCGAGCGCGTCTGAGATTGCAGCGTTCAATGCGGCAGATACCGCACCCATTGATGGCTCGCCAATACCTCTGGCACCTACAGGGTTTTCGGGATCAGGTAGATCTACCCAACCCGTTCCAATTTCAGCTGGTGTATCAAGATACGTAGGTATCTTGCTCTGCCAAAAGCCTGAACTAGCGGGAAGGCCATTCTGAGGATCATAGAGGTGTCGCTCAAGCGCTGACAAACCAATACCCCAAACCGCGCCGCCTCTCAACTGATTCGCTAAGCCTTGCGGGTGAACGACCGTTCCACACTCAGCAATAGTTACCAGATCGAGAATATCAAATTTGCCAGTTTCCTTATCCAGCTCGATTTCCATAAACGTTACCGTGAAACCTGGAGGATTATTGCTGTGCCGAGGATCGTGATAGATACCCATCAGAGCGGAACCGGCTAGTCGTGAAACCGACAATGCGGTAAGTGTGTTCAATTCTTCGGGAAGCTCTGCTTCACCGGAGAATTTGCCACCTAGCTCTATACCACGCTGGGCAACTTCTGCGTAAGTCATGCCCACTGTGTTGTCCGCGATCTGATGGACTCTAACGCCGTCGACGTCGTAATCGGCAACGTCACCACCAAGATCCATCGCAGCAATTTCTTTCATCTTCGCTAGCAAGTCTTGCGCTGCACCGAAGCAGGTTCGAGTGTTAGTAAAGATAGAGTTACTGCCATCCTGCGGCGAAGTAATCGGAAGATGCCTGTCAGTACGACCGGTAACTACATCGCAGTTTTCCCATTCCATCTTCAACACTTCCGCAGCTGCGCGAGAAGTAGAGGCATAGGAATAGGTACCAAGGTTACCGACACCATTGTGTATTTGTAGGCGTCCGCTAGGCATTAGTCGAACTATTCCGTCCATTCCGCTTCGGCCGGCGTTGTGATACCCCTGACCGATACCAAATCCTCTCACCTTGCTTCCATTAGTTTGTCTGGCTCGGCTTTTCTTGCCTTCCCAATCAAACTGGTCCGCACCTTGTTGAAGCGCTTCGGGCATATAGGCACTAGTAAAAGGCGTGCTTCTTGGTCCGCTTACATCGCCGTTCTGTGCGGCGTTTAGCTTGCGAATTTCTAAGCGATCAAGCCCGAGCTCCTCGGCTGCCTTATCCATGATAGGCGCCATTACGGCCATGATCTGATTCTCACCTGGGCCACGCTGTGCGCCACGGTGACCGGTGTTAGTGCCGATAGAGGTATTGCGGAAACGCATTGCCTCTGTCTGATAGAGCGCACTCACACCAGCTGCTGCGGAGTTAGCATCGCCGCCGCCGCCTTTGCCGCCGTTATCAGATATGCAGTACATATCCATTGCCGACATTGTTCCGTCAGTCTTGAATCCAACTTTGATCCAACCCTGCAGACCCTGTCTCGCTCCGCCGATGGTGAATTCCTCTTCACGCGTTACACGCATCATCACTGGGCGATTGATTTTCTGAGAGAGTTTGGCTGGAATCGCCATGCTCGGGATACTTCCTGCGCGAGCACGCTGACCAAAACCGCCACCTGTTGCCTCGTTAATGAAGACGAAGTCTTCCAGAGGAACACCCACGATTGCTGCCATAGGCTCGGCTATTGCGCTCAAGCTTTGGGAAGTACCGTGTAGATAGCATTTGCCATTTTCCCAATAGGCCATGGCGCTTCTTGGCTCCATGGACATATGTGGATAGCCGGCAGTAGAAAAAGTAGTTTCATGGACGAAATCAGCAGCAGCAAATCCTGCGGCAAGATCGCCGTATTCCCAGCTTTGCAGCGCTTCAGCTGTAGGTTCGTTACCACTTCTAAAGCTGGCAACCTGATCGGCAGTCCATTTTTCTTCTGCGAAACCCTCTCTGAAGATGTAAGTGTTGCCGCCGTTATAGGCGTCAGCGCCACCTTCCTGAAGGCTGTCTAGTGGATCTAGGACGAAAGGTAGTCTCTCGATTGTCAGCGAAATTGCAGCGATAGCATCCTCGGCAGTTTTCTCGTCGATTGCTGCTACTGCAAGAATAGGCTCACCCATGAGAGTAGGCTCATTCGTTAACACTTTAAGACCCGGGCTCTGCGGTTCGCCATCTGGATAAACGTCGTCGGCAGTCAATATGCCGAACACACCTTCCATCGCAAGAGCTTCAGAGGCGTCGATTGCGACAACTCGACCGTGAGGAACAGGGCTAGTCAGTAAACGGGCGTACACCATTCCATCTCGAGCATAGTCTTCAGCGTACTTAATGCGGCCTGTAACTTTGCCAGGCACATCTGGTGGAACAAAATCTTTACCAATATGCATATATGCCATGTTGATTATCCTATTTGTGCTGCGCGCATGACGCCGTTAAGGTAAGAATCATAAGAACCACAGCGGCAGATGTTGCCTGCCATGCCTTGTCGTGCTTCTTCTCTTGTTGGGTTGGGGTTGGAGCGCAGTAAACCTACTGCGGACATTACCTGACCTGGTGTGCAGTAACCGCACTGTGGAGAAAGCTCATCTACGAAGGCTTGTTGCACGGGATGCAGATCGCCGTTGGCCGATTCTAGACCCTCTACAGATTCAATTCGCATATTCTTGACTGAGTGCGTCAGAACAGAACAGGCATAGCTTGGGACATCGTCAACAAGGACGGTACACGCGCCACATTCGCCGCGATTACATCCTAGCTTTGTGCCCGTTAGACCTAGCTTGTAACGAAGAGTAGATGCGAGTGTCTCCTGTGGAGCCACGTCTACATTACGCATCTGGCCGTTGATGTTTATTCTGATCATACGTTCCACTGCACCAGCTGGTCTTGACTGGCCATTGGCCGAGTACCAGATTGTGGTTGAAGTGGCAGCTGCACCAGAGGCTATTACCCCTTTGATGAAGCGTCTACGGGTTAGTTTTGGATTCACGATTTACATTCGCCTCCGTAATGTGGACAGGAATTCTGATTTTGAACTGTTAAATCTAAATGAGAACTATTCGCATAAATTGTTTTTCTTATTAGGTAGTTAGCGTCGGCTAGAGTAAATCACCTTTTGCTTTTTATCAAGCAACTGAAAACCTTGAACGGCATGTATTTTGGTCGTTTCAGCGGATTTCACGAACGCCTGCCACGGAATTCTCGTGCATTCACGAATAGATCCCGAATGCATCCTAAAGCTCGCCAGAATGCCTCGCTTTTTCCGCTATCGTTCGCTCACGATTTGGGCTGGGTCGACTCAGAATAATTGGATTGAATTACGACAACATACTGCCAATATGATCAAGCGCAAGGCCCCGTCGATCTTGACATATTCTGTTACGGTGGTATTGTGTTCGGCCGTTTCTGCAGAGCTCAAGCATCACGCAGTTACTCGCATTAATGGGGAACTGACTAAATAGTCAGGCCCAAATTCAGCAGCGTAGTACCGCCTTTTGACCCGAGAGACCCTGTCTCGATGGGGGAGGAAGTTGCGGAACAAAAAAAGAACTGAGTAACGATTACTGCACGAGAAACTAGTGACTATGAGCAAGGAAAATCGAATCCCTCTAAAGTTTGGGTATCCTGAAAAAACAGGACTCTATGATCCATCTCAGGAAAAAGACTCCTGCGGCGTTGGATTCGTTGCAAACATAAAGGGACAGCCTAGCCACCAGATAATGCTGGATGCCTATCACCTGAATTCCCGCATGGATCACCGAGGGGGCTGTGGCTTCGAAGCGAATAGCGGCGATGGCGCAGGTATCTTGATGGCGCTGCCGAATAGCTTCTTTCATAAGGTGGCAAAAACCGAATTCGATGCCGATCTGCCCGATGCGGGTCAGTTCGCGGTGGGCAATATATTCCTGCCGCAGATAGATGAAGAAAGACACTTCTGCCGCGAGGCAATTAATCAGATTATCGCCGAGGAAGGTCAGACCCTCGTCGGCTGGAGAGTGGTACCCATCGACGCCAAGGGCGCCGATGTAGGGCCTGCCGCGCTGATGGCGCAGCCAAGAATCGAGCAACTCTTTATAGTGGCCGAAGCTGGCCTTGACCAGGAACAGTTCGAAAGAAAACTCTACGTTATTCGCAAGCGATTTACACATCGCCTACGACAGGATACGTCGCTTAAAGAGGCGAAGCAGGTTTACGCCTGTAGCCTGTCTACCAAGGTCATCGTCTATAAGGGCATGCTAACGCCTGGGCAGTTGTTCCCTTTCTATGGCGACCTTACGAATCCCGATTTCGAAACCCATATGGCGATGGTGCACTCACGCTTTAGTACTAATACTTTTCCCTCATGGGATAGAGCGCAGCCGAATCGTTTCATGAGCCACAACGGTGAGATCAATACTCTCCGTGGCAACGTGAATTCGATGGTAGCTCGTCAGGGTAAGGCCAAGACAGATGTGTTTGGTGACCAGCTACAAACTATTTTCCCGGTTATCGATGACGATTGTTCAGACTCGGGCAGCTTCGATGCCGTGTTGGAATTCATGCTGCTATCCGGTAGATCTCTCCCTGCCTCTGTAATGATGATGATTCCAGAAGCCTGGCAGTCAGACACGAACATGGTTCAGGTTAAGAAGGATTTCTACGAGTACCACTCCGCATTAATGGAGCCTTGGGACGGACCGGCTTCTATCGTGTTCTCGGATGGCCACTATATAGGTGCAGTACTTGACCGAAATGGACTACGCCCGAGTCGTTACTACGTTACCCATGATGACAAGGTCATCATGGCGTCGGAAGTTGGCGTGGTACATGTCGACCCTGCAAATGTGAAACTAAAAGGCCGTCTGCAACCTGGCAAGATGTTTTTGCTAGACTTCGAAGAAGGACGCCTAATTCCCGACGAAGAAGTAAAGAACACGATCGCCAGCAAAAGACCCTATGGCGAATGGCTTGCCGAACAAAAAGTTACACTTCGCCACATAGCTAGCGGAAGTGCAGCGCACTCCTTAGACGGCGAGAATATACTGCAACGCATGCAGGCTTTCGGTTACACCACCGAGACGATGCAATTCATGTTAATCCCTCTAGTAACTGAGTCGCGCGACCCACTCGGTTCCATGGGAAATGACTCAGCACTGGCTTGTCTCTCCGACAAGCCGCGCATGATCTACGATTATTTCAAGCAGTTGTTTGCACAAGTTACAAACCCCCCTATCGACTCGATTCGCGAAGAGATTGTTATGTCGCTTCGCTGTTTTATTGGGCCGGAAGGCAATTTATTGCAAACCACTCCCGAGCAGGCGCGTCGCCTAAGCCTCGATCACCCAATCCTCTCCAATCAGCAGCTGACTGATATTCGCGACATGGACTGTCGTGGCATGAAGACGAAGTTGATCGATAGCACTTTCGCTAGTGGCGAAGAGAATGGATTCGAAAACGCCTTAGATCGAATCTGCACAGAGGCTGACACTGCTATCGATGATGGCTTTGCATTCGTCATACTTTCCGACCGACTTACTTCCGGTTCACGTACCCCTCTTAGTGCATTACTCGCCTGTGGTGCCGTGCACCAGCATCTGATCAAGGCGCGCAAGCGTACGCAGATCGGCATAATAATAGAAACTGGTGAAGCGAGAGAGGTGCATCACCACTGCCTGCTTACCGGGTATGGCGCTGATGCCATCAACCCTTACCTTGCCTTCGAGGCACTGTGGCAGGCACAGCAAGAAGGCTTTCTTGGTGCATTGTTCGCGGACGAGGATGCACTGGTTGCTGGCTACAAGAAGGGTGTCGCCAAGGGCATGTTGAAAGTCATGGCGAAGATGGGCATCTCGACTCTGCATTCTTATAAGGGTGCGCAAATCTTTGAGGCGGTCGGCCTGGCCGACGATGTCGTCCTGCGCTGTTTTACTGGCACGGCTTCGCGGGTTCAAGGCGTCAACTTCGACGTACTTAAGCAAGAAGCACAGCGCCGCCATGCGTTGGGCTTTCCCAAGTGTGATAGCAATCGCATCCCAGTGCTTCCCAATCCGGGAGATTTTCACTGGCGCTCTGGTGGTGAAGCACACATGTGGAACCCGGACACTATTGCCAACTTACAAGTCGCGGCACGCACCAACAGTGCTGAAGCCTATGCAGCCTTCGCGAAGCATTCAAACGAAGACGCGACACGACGTTGTACGTTCAGAGGCCTCCTACAATTCAATGCCAACGCAGCAGATGCGATTCCCATTAGCGAAGTTGAGCCAACTAGCGAGATCGTAAAGCGATTCGCAACGGGCGCGATGAGCTTCGGTTCGATCTCTGCAGAGAGTCATGAATCACTGGCAATCGCGATGAACCGCATCGGCGGTAAATCGAATACGGGTGAAGGCGGAGAAGATTCGGAGCGCTTTAATGTGCTGCCGAATGGCGATTCGAAGCGCTCGGCTATTAAGCAGGTCGCCTCCGGAAGATTCGGCGTTACCGCTTGGTATCTAACGAACGCCGACGAATTACAAATTAAGATCGCGCAGGGTGCTAAGCCGGGCGAAGGCGGAGAACTTCCTGGCGGAAAGGTCGATGAAAAGATCGCGCGTATTCGTCACTCTACTCCCGGCGTAGGGCTCATCAGTCCACCGCCACACCACGATATTTATTCAATAGAAGACATCGCTCAACTAATCCACGATCTGAAGAATGCGAACCGCGAAGCGCGAATTAGTGTGAAGCTGGTAGCCGAAGTTGGTGTTGGCACGATCGCAGCAGGCGTAACCAAGGCGAAGACCGATCACCTCGTCATTGCTGGACACGACGGCGGCACCGGTGCATCTCCTCTTACTTCTATTAAGCATGCAGGCCTGCCTTGGGAATTAGGCGTGGCAGAAACCCACCAGACGCTTGTTATGAATAACTTGCGTTCTCGTGTCACCTTGCAGACCGACGGGCAATTGAAGACCGGGCGTGACATCGCCATTGCAGCATTACTCGGCGCGGAAGAATACGGATTCGCCACCGCGCCGCTAATCACCCTCGGCTGCATCATGATGCGCAAGTGTCACCTGAATACCTGCCCAGTCGGAATCGCTACCCAGGACCCCGAACTGCGCGCCAAATTTAAGGGAAAACCCGAGCACGTGGTTAACTACCTGTTTATGGTTGCCGAGGATTTGCGCGGCATCATGGCGGAGCTAGGCATTCGGACCGTCAATGAAATGATTGGCCGTGTAGACTTGTTGAAAACCGACGATGCAATCGACCACTGGAAGGCAGATGGCCTAGACCTCAGCAACATGCTGCAGCCGGCCAAGGTCGTCTTCGAGGGCACTGAGTTCTATAAGACTATGGAGCAGGACCACGGCCTCGACATGGCGCTGGATAACGAACTGATTCGTCTATCCAAATTGGCGCTGGAGACGGGCGACAAGGTCGATATTGAGACTGAAATTATCAACACGAATCGTGTTGTTGGCACCATGTTGTCAAATGAAGTAGCAAAGCGTTGGAAAGAGACTATGCTGCCCGAAGATACCATCAACATTAAGTTGAATGGTTCCGCTGGACAGAGTTTAGGCGCTTGGCTAGCTAAGGGTATTACCCTAACCGTAGAAGGCGACGCCAACGATTACGTCGGCAAGGGTCTCTCCGGCGGCAAGATCATCGTTTATCCACCGAAGAATTCCAGCTTCAAGGCTGAAGAAAGTGTAATTGCGGGCAACGTGAACCTGTATGGCGCAACCGCAGGCGAGGCCTATTTTAGAGGCATCGTCGCTGAGCGATTCGCCGTAAGAAACAGCGGTGCCGTAGCTGTCGTCGAAGGCATCGGCGATCACGGCTGTGAGTACATGACTGGCGGTCGCGTCGTCATCTTAGGTAAGACTGGTAGAAATTTTGGCGCTGGCATGAGCGGTGGCATCGCCTATGTCTGGGATCCAGAAGGCGATTTTCCGAAGCAGTGTAATACAGGCACCTTCGAGCTCGAACCGCTCGCCTCCATCGACGATATTCTGGAATTGAAGGCGATGATCAAGAAACATTTCTTGTATACCGATTCGCCAGTAGCGAAGAACATCCTCGACAATTGGGAACAGAACCGCAGCCATTTCGCCAAGGTCATGCCAACCGATTACAAACGGGTTCTAGACAACGCTGTTTAAGCACCTGAAAAAAAGAACCGCAAATAGATTGAATAGTTTGTGACCGATCAGCCGGCGCAGAAGGTTAGTAGAAAGGTAGAGTGTTAAATGGGAAAGCCAACAGGATTTAAGGAATTTACTCGTCAGACCGAGCCTTATCGCAATGCGATGGATCGGTTGCTGGACTATGAGGAAATTTATACAAGCCACAACGACGAACTCCTGAACAATCAAGGTGCTCGCTGCATGGATTGTGGCGTGCCCTTTTGCCAGTCTGAGGAAGGCTGCCCGGTCTACAACCTAATTCCTGAGTGGAACGATCTGATCTACAAGAACCGCTGGAAAGAAGCGCTAGATCGTTTGCATAAAACCAATAACTTCCCAGAATTCACCGGACGTGTTTGTCCTGCGCCTTGCGAAGGGGCCTGCGTCCTTAGCGTTAACGAGCCGGCAGTAACAATCAAGAACATCGAGTGCGCAATAGCGGATAAGGGTTTCGAGAACGGCTGGGTAGTAGCGAATCCTCCACAGCAGCGTAGCGATAAGAAGGTAGCGATCATCGGCTCAGGTCCCGCGGGATTGGCAGCTGCAGCGCAGCTGAACCTTGCGGGGCATAACGTCACTGTCTATGAGAGAGACGACCGCATTGGCGGATTGCTAATGTATGGCATCCCCAACATGAAGTTAGAGAAGGACGTCGTCGATAGGCGCGTGAACTTGCTCAAAGAAGAGGGCGTTAACTTCATAGTCAATGCCGACGTGGGCGGCAGTGGCGAGAATAGCGTTGATGTTGAGCAGCTATTGAATGACAACGATGCCCTACTCCTAGCGACCGGTGCCACGACCGCGCGTGACCTGAACATCCCAAATCGGGAAGGCGACGGCATTCATCTGGCGATGGAGTTCTTGCACAAGAACACGAAGAGCCTTCTTGATTCGAATCTAGAAGATGACAACTATCTGAGCGCGAAGGGCAAGAAAGTCATAGTCATAGGTGGCGGCGATACCGGTACCGATTGTATCGGTACATCCCTACGACATGGCTGCGAGTCACTGGTAAATTTCGAGATCATGTCCATACCCCCTCTCGATCGAGCAGACGACAACCCCTGGCCTCTCTGGCCGAAGATCTACAGGGTAGATTACGGCCATCAGGAAGCCGCCGAGAAATTCGGCAATGATCCACGTGTGTTCTCGATCTCGGGAAAAGAGATCGTGCGCGATGCCGATGGACGCCTAAAGGGCATCAATACGGTGAATGTCGATGACAAATTCAATGAGGTTCCCGGCAGTGAACAGTTCTGGGAAGCCGACCTAATCCTCCTATCCATGGGCTTCTTAGGGCCGGAGCACTATCTTAGTAAATGCTTAGACCTAGAACTCGATGGGCGCTCCAATTACAAAGCAGAGTATCGCGATTTTCAAACATCCAAGGCGAAGGTGTTTGCAGCAGGCGATTGCCGCCGCGGACAATCACTGGTGGTTCGCGCTATCGATGAAGGCAGACTAGTAGCCGAGAAGATCGATACGTTCCTAAGCGGGGAATAGAAAACAGCGACCGCCTTCGGGGGATGAAGACAATCGCTGATCCACTGCCTTGCTCGACCCTTAGCTTCTCAAATCGATAGACCCTTCCTGACTAGTAGATTTTACTAGTTGTGCATAGCCCTACACGCCCGGAGTGAAATCCACCAACTCAAGTCGCTCCTCAGAATCTGGTTTAGTTTCCAGAATCATGCCAGTTCCTGGCTTGTAGTATTTGTACTCCTGCTCACCAGGTTCGATAGGTGTGTATTCCAAGTTCTGCAGACAGGCACCTTCGCAGTCGTATCCAGATAGTGTCGATTCGCTGGCGGTGATGCTCACTGTTTCACCAATATCTTCCGCCTCGCCGATACGGTATTCCTGTCTAAGAGTTTCACCCACAATAGGCATACTCCTAAACAATATGCCTGCCTTTGCACCTTCGACTCCTGCTTCCCAAGAACCCTCAATGTCTGAGAGCTCGCCGTCCTCATAGTTGCGTGAAAGTTCTCCCATATACCAGACATTGCCGTCGGAATCTTGTGCATACCAGTCGAAGGTATCTTCCACTAAGTCACCGTCTTCCTCTACGACGTCGCGCACAACGATAGATTCGATGCCCATGATTTCTCTCGTCTCATCCAGAACCGTAACAGTGATCACTTCCTCTTCCACCTCATAAACCCAGGTATTTCCTACTATCAATGGAAAGAAAGGATTAGGATCTGCCGCGATTTCATCTACTGTTAGAAAAGTTAAAGCACTAAGATCTGGATCGTAAGGATCCTCACCGAATATCGCGCAGAGTCTTTCATGTTCCTCTTCCACATCGTCACATTCTTCAGATGCTTCTAAACGTTCTTCCGTAGCCTCGCTGAAACATTCCTGCTGCTCCTCGCTATCGACGAAGTTGAAACAGTTAGCTTGTTTTTCGAAATAGGCATCCTGTACACCGGATTTGCAAGACAGGAATTGTGCATTGGTCGTACGAGAACATGCGCCAGTTCCCGAAATGGGGGCCGGCGAATCCACTTCGACATCCATCAGAGCAGATTCGTTGAGTGAGAATAAAATCTCACTACTACTCTTGGAGGCGACGAGCTCTGCAGATAGCGCTCTGGTTTCACCGTCTCCATCTTCATACTCTATATAAGGTATGTCGATAATAAAATTTTCATCGTCTTCAATTACTTCGGGGTATTGCTGCGCTATTGCCACTACCGAAAATAGACAGCCGGCTGCAATCAGCGATATCTGTGTTTTTATCATGGCGATTCTCCAGTCTAGTAAGAAAGAAACCTCGGTGAACGAACAGTCCACGAGCTGCCTCATACTATTGAATGAAGATAACCAGAAGCTTATCGGAGAATTACCAAATGGTTATTAAAGGTAAATAAGGGATTAGAATTCTGTGGCGATCCACAGTGTGATGGTGTTCCCATCACGTACAAAACTATCGTCGTCCTCTTCTACGAAGCCTTTCTTGTAATCTGAATTTAGATACTCCGCTGTCATACTTATATTGTTGGGCAGGCGCCAGGTGAAGGCCACTCCATATTGTTCTTCAGGGGCATCGATGAGTTCTTTGCTACGCTCATAACGAAAGGCAACTTCAAAAGTATTGCTCGGAAAGTACGCGGCCTCCAAATTCCACGACTTGGGTCGATCCTCCGTAAGATCTAATTCACTAAACGAATCCAGCGCGCTGAGTATTTCGAAAGAAACATCCCAAGTATCGGCCTCATAAACTGCATAGGCATTCCACGCCCCTACTTTCCTCCGAAAAATATTATCCTCTTCACGAAGAAACTCTTCATCGGACTCTGCAAGATTGGAAATGTATCCTGCTCCAACATTCAACCGCCCGTCGATGAGGAGCGCGTCGATGGATGCGCCCCAACCCACATCGTCTTTTGTTTCACCGAGCTTTCTACTTTCGCCATCGAAGGCGAATGCTGCTAATTCGACAACATCCAGGATGTCATAGTCTATTAGGAGAATATCGCGCCGCGTTTCAGCAAACTCTAACAATGGACCCGTAACGAAGTGGCTGTAGTAGAGCCCAAACGGTGCGTAGAATCGTCCCGCGCTAAATCCCATATTGCCAACGTCCGCCGCAATAATTAGTTCGTCCATGATGGGGTCGCGACTGTCCTCGGTGTACTCAAGAATTAGCTCGGCTTCAAAAATATCGAGAAATGAAATGTCAAAGGCAGCTTGTACGGAGGGGTCAGTGCTAAAATCATAGTTATCGGATAGATCTCCATCAAACTTATTGACCTCTCTAATGTGTTCTACTTCAACGAGTCCGGAAAAGGTTAACCAATCGGTTAGCTCTGTTCCTAGCCCGGCCTCACGTCGCTCGTCTCGAGTTCTATAGTTTCCGGCACGCTCCGCAGCCACATCGACGCCTTCCTCCTCTTGTCCATAGGCAAAGAATGGAATAAACAGTGGTAGCAACAGCAGTTTGTTCATTGGTGTCTCATTAGTTTAACTCTACTTTCGACATGCCTAGATAGAAATATATCCTCAACCAACTCTCAGATGGACGTCGATTACCAAATGGTAATGTTGCTCGGATCGCCGACTAACATGGAAAAATGGAGATTGTGTTAGACTCGATTCGATCTGAGTCACGAACTACTTGATGCGTTGAGACCGAGAATGAACGTATTACTTATAGAAGACGATGTAAAAATTGCCTCTTTTGTAACCAAAGGTTTAAATGAGGCTGGCTATGTAGTGGATCATTATATCAATGGCACTGATGGACTGGCGGCAGCCAAGCAGGAGATTCACGACGCAGGGGTTATCGACATTATGCTGCCAGGCATCGATGGGCTCAGCATCATCGATGAACTTAGAGGTAGCAATATTAATCTACCAGTTCTAATCCTCAGCGCGAAACGATCTGTAGACGACCGTGTGAAGGGCTTCGATACCGGCGGCGATGACTATCTCACCAAACCCTTTGCCTTCTCAGAACTTCTTGCTCGACTTCAAGCACTAATTCGTCGCGCTAATCATATCGTCGAGCCCAACAATATTACAGTTCATGATCTCAGCATCGATATTCGCACTCGCAAGGTTAAGCGAGGCGGGAAAAAAATTGTCCTGCAGCCCCGCGAGTTTAGCTTACTCGAATATCTCATGCGAAATTCCGAACGCATCGTTTCAAAATCTATGATCATGGAGCACGTGTGGGATTACAATTTTGACCCACACACTAATGTTGTCGAGGCGAGAGTCTGTCGTTTACGAGAAAAAATTGACAAAGATTTTGAATTTCCCCTGATACATACAATTCGCGGTGTTGGCTATGTTCTTAAACACGATAGCTAAACCGGATTCGCTGGCTGGCCGCTTAACACTCTGGTATACCATAATTTCATCCTGCCTGTTTCTGTTGGCCATTGGCCTTGTCTATGTTCTTACCTCTAGTTCTCTGCTGGATCAAGTCGATGAAGACTTAGAAGAGGATATAGCCGAGTTCAATTTAATTCTCAATGAGAGAGGCCTGAGTGAACTTTGGTCCGAGCTTTCGGAAGAAGCCGAGACCGACGGGTCAGAACAGATCTTGTTCAGGCTATATAGTAGTAGTGGCGCAATACTGCGCAACACCGATGACGGACATTGGGAAGACTATGTTCTGGCTGAGAAATCGGTAGATAACTCGAATTTCCATTTCGAAAGCATTCAACTGCCTAATCATGAATTCCCTGCGAGGACGATTTACGGATTAATCGGCGCTGCCGGATCCGATTACGTACTGCAGATAACAGAAACGCTTGAAGAACGCGCCAACGTATTAGAAACATTCCGCATCACGTCTCTTGTTAGTCTTCCCGTGCTGTTCCTGTTTTCACTTCTAGCAGGCTGGATCATGTCGAGAAAATCATTGAGCGGTGTACAGCAGGTCACGAACACCGCGATTAATATCAGCAATGGTGCACTCGGCGATCGGGTCAAGCTGATCGATCAAGGAGAAGAGATTGACCGTCTTGCAGAAACATTTAACAGCATGCTGGATAAAATCCAGCTTCTCATTCGCGGCATGCGCGAGATGAACGACAATATTGCTCACGACCTAAAGAGTCCCCTCGCCAGAATCCGAGGCATAGCTGAAACCACGTTGACGGGGGATCAAACGGAGGTGCAGTACCAGCACCTTGCCGGCAGCACGATCGAAGAGTGTGACCGACTCCTGCACCTGATCAATACGATGCTGGATTTAGCCGAGACGGAGGCTGGGCTCACACCAAGCATGCAGACACTCGATCTTTGCGAATTGATTGAGAATGCCTGCGACCTCTATCAACCGGTGGCTGCCGAGAGCGGCCTTAAGCTGGAATGCAAACTCTCATCGAAAATCACCATAAATGGGAACAAGCAGTTTCTACAGAGATTGATTAGCAATCTATTGGACAATGCAATTAAGTATACTCCCTCAGGCGGACGCGTCAGCATTACTCAAGAGATAGTAGCCTCGGACGTACTTATACAGATCGCTGATACGGGAATGGGGATAAGTCAAGATGACCTGCCGAATATCTTCGAGCGCTTCTATCGCTGCGATCAAAGCCGAAGTAAGCCAGGCACCGGCCTCGGCCTATGCCTGGCTCTCGCAATAGCCAAGGCGCATTGGGGGAATATTTCTGTTAGGAGCACCGTCTCTGAGGGCACTGAATTCACAGTGTCACTACCTCTAGCCCTAGCCTAATTACTGCGCTCCATGACCTCGAG
>NVUL01000088.1 GCA_002401885.1 SAR86 cluster bacterium | reverse complement strand
GATATTGTTGTCATACCTGCTAGCGTGCCCCATGGATTCAGAAATATACAAGATCAGATTACCTACCTGAGTATTCGTGTAGACCCAGGCAAAGCGCTGCCTACAGGATATGAGCATCCTTCGCTACAAGACTAGAACTCGAAAGCTAGACACAGCCTGCTCAGAGCAAACAGTCAGTTTTAAACCACTGACTGTTTACTCTGTGCCCTTCCTAATTTCCAGAATCCAGAAACCGAATCAATTCCGCGCTCACTACATCCGGTACTTCCTCGTGAGGATTGTGTCCTACGCCTGGAATGAGAAAGACCTCCCCGTTTGGGAAAGCATCTGCCGCTTGTCGCGCCTCTTCTGCAAAGCTTGGATAGTCATCGACGCCACCGAGAACCAAGGTCTTTGTCTGAATATGTTGCCGGTCGTTCACTACCGTATCCATAGCACGCATGTGGTTAGTCAATTGACTCACATAGGCTAGACGGGGCCAATCTCCGCTTAGTCGCTGACCATAGCGGATGCGCATATGTTCAATGAACTCCGGCTGCCAAGTAGTATAATTATTTGACGCCCAACGCAGCAAACTGGAATAAACCTCAATCATATCTGGGTTCGCGTCTATCTCCCCTGTCAACGGCCTAAACTCTCTTCCTGCACGGCGATCTATCAGTCCTACCTGGTTCACGGTAACGAGATGGCTTATTCGCTCCGGATAAAGGAAAGCAAAGCGTGTGACCATCTGCCCACCGATAGAGTGACCTATTATGGCGGCTTGCTCGATCTCTAAATGATCCATCAATCGCGCAGTATTGGAAGCCCACAAACTGATGCTATAGGGGATTATTGGCTTTGAGGACTTGCCCCAACCGAGTCGATCTTTCACCACCACTCGATAGCCTTCTTCCGCCAATGCCTTAATTTGCTCACTCCAATACCAACCGTAATAGAGACCTCCATGATGAAGGATTACTGATCGTCCATTTGCAGGTCCAGTCGGAGCAACGTCCATATAGGCGATTCGCGCCTCCTCGCCGTAGACACTGAAATTCATGTACTCGACCGGATACGGGTATTCAAATTCCTCCAGGCTGATCGACATCGGCCCCCAATCACTGGGTGCTGTGGAAGGAGGGCCAGACTGGGCTGATGCAACTCCCGCGAAAGAGATGGTGAAAAGAGACAACAATGCGGTCCAGGCAAGAGCAACAGACGGGCAGTTAAGATTTTTCATGAATTCTCCGTGTTCGGACAAGCTAGTTTGAAGCCACGCAAAAGGCGAAGAAAACAACAATAGCACACTCAGCAAACGAGCTAAAAAACAGGCCTAGGCAATTTCCTGGGAGCTATGTTTAATTTAATTCTCAGCACAGAACAAGACCGCTTCTATATAGGTTAGACTTGCGACGCGGGTATCAAGCTCTCGTGTCGAACCCTACTGAACCGGGAGCCCCTAGGTGAAATTCGGAAATTACAGAACCCTCATCGTTCTGACCTTCGCGCAGTGCTTTGGCCAAACGGCAGCGCCGATTCTTGTATTACTCGGCGGCATTGTCGGCGCGAAGATTGCGCCCTCGATTGATTGGGCCACTCTACCCATTGCTATTCAAATTGCAGGTATCGCTTTTGCAACAATACCTGCGTCTTATCTGATGTCAAAAGTCGGCAGAAAGGCTGGTTTTCTTGCGGGTACTGCGCTCGCCATCTTTGCAACACTCTTTGCCGCCTGGGGTATTTATCAACAATCGTTTGCTCTCTTTTGTATCGCCTCTTTCCTGATTGGTAATTATATCGCCTTTCTACAACAGTTTCGTTTCGCTGTTGCAGAGTCAGTACCAAACGAACAAATACCTAAAAGTCTGTCGTTTTTAATGCTAGCTGGCATCGTTGCCGCACTGCTCGGGCCAGAAGTGGCCAGGCGCTTCAGTGTCATTGAAGGACTTCCCGACTATGTTGGTTCATTTTTAGGCTTGGCAGCA
Source organism: SAR86 cluster bacterium (assembly GCA_002401885.1). Classification (GTDB taxonomy): domain Bacteria; phylum Pseudomonadota; class Gammaproteobacteria; order Pseudomonadales; family Pseudohongiellaceae; genus UBA9145. The sequence goes on along the minus strand of NVUL01000088.1, from coordinate 15,177 downwards.
ATGCTAACTGTATCGTTTCTTATCTTGCTCCTGTTCTATCGTGAAACGCTAATCGAAACACGGGATCAGACTAGCGCTGTCAGACCTCTAGGGAAGATTTTCAGGCAGCCTCCACTTATTCTAGCGATTGCATCTGCTGCTGTGGGATACAGCGTCATGAGTTTAATAATGACAGCCACACCTCTAAGCATGCACGAAATGGATCATCATTCTCTGGATGACACAACCAGAGTCATCCAGGGCCACATTCTTGCTATGTATGTCCCATCATTTTTTAGCGGGTTCTTGATCTCCTGGCTGGGTGTTCAACGGATTATCCAGGCGGGATTAGCTCTAATGGTGATTTGTATACTAATTGGCTGGGGTCAACCCGACTTCATCAATTACTGGGGAACTCTAGTATTTCTCGGCGTCGGTTGGAATTTTCTCTTCCTCGGCGGCACCACTTTATTGACCCAAAGCTACCGCAGCTCGGAGCGATTTAAAGTGCAGGCGGTCAATGATTTTCTTGTCTTCGGATTGCAAGCGATTGGCTCACTCAGTGCGGGTATTCTATTAGCCAGCATTGGTTGGGGTGGCGTGATGGTGTTTGCTCTGCCGTTGTTGCTACTTCTCGTTCCAGTAATATTCTACTTCGGTAGATCCACAGCCTAAATCAATGTCAAATCCAAACTTTGCTTTGTATACCGTCCCACCCTGCTAATATCTAACTCGTAAGCCATAATTGAAACAGGGAAGCACCCGATCCTAAGCTGCCTCCATCAACACTGCGGCCTTGGTTTATGATTCCAGTATGACCAGAATAATAATTTCCTACTTTTTGCAATATTTCCTCTATTTTGTCGTCATTATTAGGGAAGGACAGGACTAAGGACTCAATTTTGCACGATCTAATTGAAAGAGAACGTAAGAAGCTAGTCCGTTATGTTCAGTCCCTGTTGCGAGAAACTGCGGATATGGACGCCGAAGATCTTGTTCAGGATGTTCTGCTACGAATCTTGGAAAGAGTAGACTCGCCAGTCACTATAGAAAACACCACAGCCTATATGTATCGATCACTCAGAAACCGTGTAATTGACTACCGCAGAACACAGAAACCAACTCAGTCAATCAACACTGAAATTGGCGAAAATGGAGAGAGTCTTATCGATCTGTTACAAGACCACAAGCCAAACGTCATTGAATTATTACAGACTGAACAAGGTAAAAGAGAGTTGTTCGAAGCGTTGGAATATTTAAGTAAAATCGAGAAACAAGTCATTATCGCACATGAATTGGAGGGCGCTTCATTCAAGGAAATAACGACCTTATTGGAAGTGCCACAAAATACGCTTCTCTCGCATAAGTCTAGGGCCATGCAGAAACTTAGAAAATATTTTTTGGATCGTGAAGGAGATTAATCATGTACTCGAAAGAATTTTGGAATAACCCAGATGCAAAGAAATCTTTAAAAGCTTTGAAAATTTTTCTCATGGTGGCCGGGTTTCTAGCTCTAGGAATCGCGCTTGGTTTTTTTATCATGTTCCTATGGAACGCAACAATGGCATCTATATTTGACTTGCCTACCGTTACTTACTGGCAAGCTGTTGGCCTATTTTTCCTCGCCAAATTGTTCTTCGGCTTTGGCGGTGGCTCACAAAGTTCAAGATCCAATAGAAAGAAAAGACACTCTCAAGAGCAATCCAGTGAAGTCGATTTCTCTTCAGACAAGGCGTTCAAGGAATTCTGGCAAGGAGAAGGAAAAAAAGCGTATGAAGCTTATCTGGCAGCAGGAAACTCAGCGGAAGCATCAAAAGAACCGAAATAGTTCCCCAGTACGCCTTTTGTTAACGACTCTGACCCCCTCTACTCTGTTTCTCCGAGGATCAAAAACAATGATTTTCGGAGGCCACAGAGCATCTTTTTTTGATCCATAGTACAAACTACTGTAGTTTGAATTCCAAGAAAATCATTCTGTCAGCGTTGATATTGGGAAGCCCATGATCACTATTGCTCATTCAGGATTGAACTCGCGATTTCTTCTTGCCCTCATCGTTCTTAATGCCGGACTGATTAGTCTCGGGCCGGCAGCCGCCAATGCACAGGACTATATAGTCGGACGCACTGTAGACGGTCAACCTGACCTTCAAGGCTTGTGGACTAACGATACCATCACGCCAATAGAACGCCCTGCCTCGATGGCAGACCAGACATTCCTCTCCCAGGATGAAATCGCCTCCGCCGAAGCCCGCATTGCCGAGCGTCGAACCTTTGCGGATGACAATATCGTGGTCGAAGCAGGGGGAAACATCGGGGGTTACAATCAAATCTGGATGGATTCTGGAGATACCGTTCTTTCTACCGGGCAGACTTCAATGATTACCGATCCGCCTTCTGGACTAGCTCCAATTCGTCCAGAAGCTGAAGCGAAACGAGATTACGGCTTTGCCCATGTTCAGGATCATTGGACGAACCACACTGTTTGGGATCGCTGTATAACACGAGGTGTGCCGGGATCCATGCTGCCCGCCGGCTATAACAACGCCTACCGATTCATTCAAACCAAGGATACTTTCACCATCGTGCATGAAATGATTCACGATGTACGGGTAATCTACCTCGATAAGACCGAGCATGTCGATTCTAAGGTGAAACTATGGATGGGTGATTCTATTGCTCGCTGGGAAGGCGATACGCTAGTAGTTGAAACCACGAATTACAATGATCGCGGTATGATTGCTAACAGCGGCGCGGGCGGCCGACTGAAGGGCGTGCCCATCAGCGATCAACTTCATGTAGTAGAGCGTTTCAGCCGAGTAAGCGATGACACCATTCTGTGGGAAGCGCGAGTTACCGATCCAGTTAACTTCTCCGCGCCTTTTACCATTTCCATGCCACTCACTCGAGACGACCAGTATACGATGTATGAATACGCCTGCCATGAAGGCAACTATGCGATCGAGAATATCCTGAGTGGTGGACGCGCTGCGGAGCGCTCAATTACGCCCTAACTAACGAATGGATAGTTGTCTAAATATCTCATCGTTTAACAAACTTCATAACTTCCTGATCACCGACAGATGCTCCCCAGATCACCCCGTTGTCATCAACCGAAATACCTTCAGGAAAGCTCGTTCCACCACTAGGGCTGGGATCAGGTATAAAGTCAGTGATAGTGCCGTCGAGAGTGCCTACGTAGATGCCTCGGTGCCAACCAGGGTTGTAGCCATATTCACCCACGGCCGAGCGAGATTCGGAATCAACAGCATAGAGTGTATCGTTTAGGATACGTATACCACTAGGTCGTCCCCAATGAGTCCAGATCGCGATCAGTTCTCCGGTAGGCGAAAGTACTTGTAGCCGGTTGTTGGTTCTATCCCCTAAATAAATCCTACCCCGACTATCTACTGCTATTGCGTGCGGGCCTTCAAACTGTAGCGGGCCATAGCCTTTCTCACCCCATGCTTCGATGAATTCACCTTCGGCGGTTAGATGCACAATGCGACGATTCGAGTCTGGATTGATGTGGCCATCAACGATATAAAGAGTGCCATCTGGTCCGATTGCAAGATCGGCTGGCTCGTTAAATTGACCAGGACCATCGCCTCTAATGCCTGGCTGGCCCAGCTCTAAGAGCAATTCACCCTCTTGTGAGAATTTGAATATCTGATTTCCTTTTTCACCGTCTACTACTCCGGCATCGATAAGCCAAAGATTGTCGTCATCATCTACTATGATTCCGTGGGGCCAAACAAACATTCCCGAACCAAAGCTCGAGAGTAACTCCCCCTCGGGGCTGAACTCTAAAACAGGGTCAACATCAGACTCCAAACAAGCCCCATTATTCCCGCCGCAGCGCTCGAACACCCAGATATTTCCGTCGGAATCTACATCAATGGCATTGCCCGATCCCATCTCACGGCCATCTGGCATGTCCACAATATCGCGTATGATTTCGTAGGAATTGGGATAGTCTGGAAGTAGGTTGTTCTGCTGCGCAATAGCCGCATTCCAGAGTGGAAAAATGGATGATGCAAGTATGACCAGCGCTTTAGTAGATTTTATTCTCATAACGGGGACCTCTGTGAGACTGAGTACATAATACGGTTAGGAATTTTGATATTAGAGCGCCCACTCCAAGCATGTCAAACTCGAAGATCAATAGAGTGAGAGCACGTAGACTCCCTGCTTCTGGAATATCCGCACAAGTGGCGCTACAGCATTCTTACTCGAGTCAATCGTTGAGTCTAACCACTGACTAATTCTGCAGTACGCTCCAACAAACCTTTCAGAATTTTCATCTCTTGCGCACCCAATTGTTTTTTATACTGACTCTGTGCTGCGTTCCATAACGGCAGAGCCTTTTTGTAAGTCGCCCTTCCCTGTTTAGTCAACTCAACAAAGCGACGACGCTTTTCCTGTTCTGCCGTGATGTTGATTAAGCCATCTTTTTCCAATGGCCGCAGGGCTCGACTTAGGGAAGTTCTCTCGAGACCCATGCGCTCGGCTAGCGCAGTAATAGATTGAGTCCCCTGAAGAGAGAGTGAGGCTAGAATGCTGAACTGTCCCGATTTCAATCCTGTCGGCTTCATAGTTTCAGCATATTGCCTCGTTACGAGGCGTGCGGCGCGGCGTAAATAGAAGCAACTGCAGGGATCATCAGCAGGCGTCTGCAAGCTATTGGCAGTATTCTTGGCGGTCATCTGACTATCCTCGGCGCAAAGCCAAAATCGATTTATGACTTTTTGTAACATTGTTGTGACGTGTATATACATCACAACATCTATCATTTAGTGTATATACACCTCAAGTCTAGTAGAACACAAACTTTACGTTTCTCAAAGCCACAAAATATTTGGAAAAGGATTAGCGATGGCATTGCTCGCACAGCTCCAATCTCGCCACACTAGGTGGAACTCATTCAGCCTTATTTCCCGTAACGCCCTAATTGTTATCGCTGCTATCATACCGCAGCTATCTTTAGGACAAGATGCCAGTGAAGACTCTTCTGTAGCCTACCCAGCGTCATTCTTTAGCGCGTTCTCGCCCGTCACCGTAAACGATATGCTGGACCGTATACCCGGCATCGAATTGATATTGGAGGAAAGTAGCGGCACCAGCAGTGATGGTGACCGCGGCCTGGGATCTACTGCGAGAGTGTTGATCAATGGCAGGCGCCTTGCCGGTAAGGCGAATGAGGCGCGTGCGCAGCTTGACAGAATCTCTGCCGATGAAGTGGAGCGCGTGGAAATAATCCGTGGATCTTCTAGCGGATTGGATGTACAAAACTCAGGTCAGTTAATCAATATAGTCCTACTGGCATCTGACTCCCGCAGCAATATTACTGCGCAGTTGAATGGCACCTATTTTGACGATGGCACGTCTGAACCTGGGGGCTCCCTAGCATGGAGTGGTCAATCCGGAAGTTGGACCTATCTGATAAGCGGTGAAGTCGCTACGAACTATGTGCACACGCAAAGTTTCGAAACCAGTATCAACGGTGACTTCTCTAACAATGAGACCATTGACTTGGATCGCTATGTCGATCAAACCGACTACACACTCAATAGCAATCTAACTTATGCGCCATCTTATCGAGACCGAATAGCATTCAACTTACTCTATTCAGAGGCCGACCCACCCACCAAGATCGGCCGACAGTTCACCGATTTCAATACTGGCACGCCGATTCAACGCTACGAGCGGGAATCGACTCCCGCCACATCCTCAAACTGGGAATTTGGTAGTGATTATCAACATACCTTTGCAAACGGTAGCCGCTTCAAAATTTTGGCAATCGCGAACGAAAAGAAGGACGATATAACGCGCGAGCGCTTCACATCCTCTAGCGAAGGAAGCACTGAAACCAAGAATTTATTCTTGGACACGACCAGCAACTATCAGGAACGCATAGTGCGCTCTTCCTACACTATGAACCTTGCAGAAAATCAAGGTTTGGAGTTTGGTATTGAAGTTGCCGAGACAACTCAGGATTCAAGCTTACGGCTCGGCGCGCTGACAGAAGAAGCGGGTTTGCCTGAGTTCGGCGGGCTGACACCCGTCTCATTTTCCAATGCATTCTCGACGGTACAAGAACTACGCTACGAGCCTTTTCTGGTTCACAACTGGCAACTAAATTCGCGAATGTCACTAGAAAGCTCAGTCGTTATTGAGTCCTCAGAGATTGAGCAGTCTGGCGATCTATCGGTAAAAAGAAGCTTCGACTTCGTAAAACCCAAACTGGATTTTCGCTTTGACTTGACCAATTCCATGCAGTTCAAGGCCTCTCTCGAACAATTCGTCTCGCAACTCAGCTTTGCAGATTTCTCCAGAGCAACAAATAGTGAGGACGATGATCAGGATACCGTAGCCGGTAACCCCACCTTGAATCCTGAAAAAAGCCTGAGAGCGGAGATTAGTCTCGACTACCGCCTACCGAATGATGCCGGCGCACTAAATGCTCAATACTTCTATTACGATTTCGAAAATAAGATCGGAAAAATTGATATTTCCCCTTCGGCAACCACTTTGCAAAGCACCAACGGGAATATTGGATCCGCGGCGGCCTATGGCTTGGTAACGAACGCCAGTGTACGACTTGGCATGATTGGACTACCCCAGGTATTAGTTACAACAGCGCTGCGGTTGCAGGAAGCGGAATTTCACAATGATCCTCTGACTCCCATTGAACACGGATTCAGGCCTTTCGAGCGCGGCAGCTATAGACTGGGATTTCGCCACGAAGTACCGGCCTATAATTTGAACTACGGCGCTAGCTACGTAGGCCACATAGAAGACGGCCGTCATACTTATGATATAGATAATAGGCGCTCTTTTTTCGTTCCTCACACCCTGGACCTATTTATTGAGAAGCAGGGATGGGGTGGACTAACCTACCGATTTGAAGGAAGCAATTTGACAGACTATGAAGGCTGCAATTTTCGTCGTCGATACGACGGCCACGTGATCGTGAGTAATCTAATAGAGGAGGAGGCTACGTGCTCCACCACTGGTCGGCAATATTCGTTTTCAGTGCGAGGGACCTTTTAGTTCCAATATTTACTTATCGAGCAGGGCAAACACACCCTGCTCAGATAACACCCGCATACCCAAGCGCTGAATTGATACTCCTGAATGCAGGAGATAATCGAAACTTAGCTCTCCTTCGGTTTCCCGCGCCTCGAAATGGCATTTAACAATGCCCATCGATGAAGAAAACTCTTCATCCAACTCGATTAAATGCGATGAAAATAGAAACAAACAATCACTCTTAGCTTCAAGACGCTCGATAATGGCTAAAGAAGCCTCTAAAGCATCTCTAACATTCGTCCCCTTGAAGGGCTCGTCCATTATTGCGATTACTCGTAAACCTTCTGCAACAGCACTAGAAATTGACTTAATTCGTAACACCTCGGCAAGAAAGTAACTAGTACCTGTATGCACATTGTCACTGATAGAAATGGAGCTGAATAATCTGTCAACAGGAGTAAATGCAAAACTGGTTGCTGGCACCCCCATACCTAAATGACCCAAGTAAAGCGCCGTGGAGATTGCTCGCAGGTATGTCGTCTTTCCTGCCATATTTGGGCCAGTTAAGAACAGCATTCGGCTCTGTTGGTCGAGCCCAACTTCGTTCGCGATTGCATTCTCAACTTGCGGATGAACTAAATCACTGCCTTGAATTCTTGTCGGGCCGTCTAGTATTTCTGGAATTGCATAATGGTACTTTCTCGTGGCATCCGCCAATGAACTCAATGCATCTATTTCGTAAGTAAGCCGCATCAACTCTTGTACTTTCTCTCTCTCATAGACTCGAAACGACTGATCTAGACGCAGTATCTTCAGGTACTTACGTCCTCGAAGCTCACTCTCCGGCACTTCTAAAAATCTAGGTCTGTTTAAAATTTGTTTAATGTCTTCAACCAACAACTCTAGCTCTCCCTCTGGCTGATGCGATTCCATATGCATCAAAAACTCCCGAAGCGAATTAACAAGTAGACAGGTAAATTGAACCCCCCGAAAAATACGGTGGTAGTGGTGGCCATCAAACAGTTTCAGAATTGTGGCAGCAATTATGAAAGCTACTCGACTCTGTTGAAGAACAAACATGAGGGGGTCTCTCTGATATCTTTCCACTCGACCGGTTATCCAAAACCCTAGCCTCCGAAAAACCTCTCGGTGCTTAAGAATAGTTGAAATTGATTTTTGAATTTGACGAATGCTAACCGTGTCTGCGAATGGGTTCTCCATTCGGTGGCGCAGGATCTGAGCACCACCCCGAGTCTTCGTGGAATTGTATAGGTCGAATAGACTGTCAGCAGAGCCCTCTGCTTGGAATACTTCTAAATCTTTCAGTGTATGCGAATCTAACTCGAGTGTTTTCGACTCTATTCGATCGTGCTTTACAGCTCTAATTCTATAGCGTGGAACATCCTGCCCCTTACTAAGAGTTGAATCGCGCAGAATAGATTTTATGCTTGGAAAATAACCTATTTTCATATTCTCGTGCCGTAGTTGGTAATTGTGGAGCGTGAGTAGGGCTCCCAGAAAGTTAACGTAGTCCAGTCCTCTCATCAGCTGAGGAATGCTATTTTTATAGCATAGTGCTATTTTTATAGCATCTTGGCTTGAGAATCAACTTTTTATATTTCTATTTTTATCCCTGCTCTCATCTCAGGATTGTTGACTCATTGAATTGAAAAACGAGCAGGCCGCAAGGTCAATTGGAAACTCTTCACTGGAACTCGATTAGTCTAAGGTCGCAGGTAACAGTAAGTCGCCAACTTTTTCCCAAAGCCCAGGTATGCTAAGGTATTTCGGCTATCTACCCTGTGTATTCGAGAGTGGCGGAGCCCGAATAATGAAGCGTCATAGATTCTGAATATGACCTGCCAGAGATCTATTGAGTATTCATACAAGCAATATTGCTTATGTGATAGACGCCAGACACTCGAGGCAGAAATGAACTCGGGAAATCGTTCATAACAATACTGAGAATTGACTATGAGATTTTTTGGAAACTTTACCGCTATAAGCTGCTTGCTCATGGCAACGACAACTTCTACTGTTAATGCCCAGTCTTGGACCGATCAGTATCCGCCAACGTCGAATCATGGCGTGTCACCCTATGTAGCTGAGCCGGAGTGGCTTGAACCATTCTCAGAGCCAGACTTTATCTGGGGTTCGCATCCTGGGCTTTTCGTGGAGTCGACAGAAAGGATATTTGTTATTCAACGAGGTGAGCTTCACGTTCCCGATCCCTTGCCCGATGGATTCAACTATTTTTACGGCTCTGTTGATGGCTTGTCCGCACTATCTCCGCCAAAAGGCACAATACGCCAAATGAAAAATGTCATCTTTGTCGTTAACGACGAAGGAAAGCTTATTGAGAATTGGAATCAATGGGATTACTTGTTTGAAGGCACCGGTGGGCCACACATGATAGCGATCAGTCCTTATGACCCCGAGAGACGAGTGTGGGTCGTAAACTCCGGACGCCATCAGATCCATGCTTTCTCAAATGACGGTAAAGAGTTGTTGATGACACTTGGCATCGAAAATGAAACAGAAAATGATGGGACACATCTAGGGACGCCGCAAGATCTTGCGTTTCTTCGAGATGGCAGCATAGTTGTTGCGGATGGGCTCACTAATTCACGCGTAATCAAGTTTGATAAAGATGGAAATTACCTTACCGCATGGGGAAGCAAAGGAAGCGCCGAGGGGCAGTTTGATGCCGTGCATTCGATAGCGACAGACAATCAGGATCGCATCTATGTTGCGGACCGAAATAACGATCGCATTCAAGTGTTCGGTCCTAACGGGAAACACCTAGCTACTTGGCCGGGATTGAATTTCCCAAATTATATTTTGATTACGGAAAATCAAGATGTGTGGGTATCAGACAATCAGCCCGTTCGAATCATTAAATATGATACCGACGGCAATAGATTGTTCTCTTGGGATGCTCATGGAAATAAACCAGGCGAGTTTGGAGAGCTACATGAATTCGGTGTAGATAGTAACGGCAACTGGTACGGCGCGGACAACGTACTGGGACGTTCGCAGAAATTTGTACCAAAGTCCGGAGCAGATGCTGCCGAGCTATTGCAATTACCGGTTCCAATGGCTCGCAGATAAGTGAATTCTGACTAGGCCGCTCTTCGCGGTCTTAACCAATAAGCATTGTCATACCTATGATCACTGTTGCCATATCTATTCTTAGAAAGGTGTTCTGCATGTCTCGATATACATTCAAAACCACTGTTCTGTGCCTGATGATGAGCTGGCAATTTTCAGCTTTCGCACAGCTCGATACCACAGAACAAGCCATGGTCACATTCATCGATGACAGCAATGGTGCAGCAGAGGAGCTGCTCATTGAAAGCGTTAACATCAACAGTGGCACCATGAACTTTGCTGGCGTGCGCGCGGTCGCCGATCACATGATGCCTCACTTCGAAGCGCTTGGATTCGAGACGCGATGGGAAGACGGCTCGGCCTTTGGTCGTGCGGGCCACCTGATTGCCCAGATGCGGGGTGGTGGCGCAGGGCCGAAGCTTCTATTGATCGGGCATTTAGACACCGTGTTTGAGCCAGGCAGCCCCTTTCAAAGTTTTGCGCGTATCGATGCAGAGCGCGCCTCCGGCCCTGGCATTACTGATATGAAGGGCGGCAACCTCATCATGCTGCAGGCACTGCGTGCACTCGATCAAGTCGATCTATTGCAAGACATGGATATTACTGTAGTGCTTACAGGCGACGAGGAACTGAGCGGTGACCCACTCGCGTTGAGCAAGAAAGCCATCATAGATGCAGCCACGTATGCGGATATCGCAATTGGTTTTGAAGACGGGGATGGCAATCCGACAACTGCAAACATCTCAAGGCGCGGTTCTTCGGGCTGGACATTGCAGGTTAAGGGTACACCGGCACACTCCTCACAGGTATTTCGTGAAGACATCGGTCCGGGTGCAATCTATGAAACGGCGCGGATACTGCTGCTGTTTCTAGAAAACCTACAGCAGGAAGAAAACCTCACCTTCAATCCAGGTCGAATACTAGGCGGCAGCGAGATCACACACGATACCGAATCAAGCAGCGGCACTGCATTCGGCAAGAACAATGTGGTGGCAGAGAGCGCGCTGGTGACGGGCGATCTGCGAGCAGTATCTTTGGAACAATTAGAGAGGGCACGCAGCACTATGCGCGAAATTGTTGCCGCCAACTTCCCACATACCAGCGCGGAGATCGAATTCGACGATGGCTATCCACCGTTGGCGCCGACTGAGGGTAATGCTGACTTGTTACGAGTCTATAGCCAAGCCAGTGTTGATCTCGGATTTGGCAGCGTTGTAGCGGTCAATCCACGCTTAGCAGGTGCCGCCGATGTGTCTTTTACATCTGGACTTGTTGACATGGCTATTGATGGATTGGGTTTAAGTGGTTCCGGTGGACATACCGTGGATGAAACCGCGCTGATGACTGCTCTACCAAGCCAGAGTAAACGTGCGGCCTTGTTGATGTACCGCCTGTATCGTCAATGAATGGGAACAGCGAAAGGTACATTCGTTATGTAAGGGTAATTTCATGGGTGCGGAGCATAATCGTTAACACACTGTGAATTCACAGTTAGAACACATTGAATTGAATACCGAATCCGTCTAGCAGCTGTATTTTTACCCGGTGTCAATTATTGCTTAGCTACCAAATAAATAATCACGGTGAGTCACTATGGGAAAATTCCAAATTTTGTCGGCCAGCCTAGTTTTTGCACTACTAGCAAGCTGCAGTTCTGAAGAGAATCCCCTCCGGCTCGAAGCACTGCCGAACGCCAACCCAAAGAATGTCATCTACATCCTGACCGACGACCACCGCTTCGATTTCATGGGTTTTACAGGCAAGGTACCGTGGCTGGAGACTCCGAATTTGGATCGACTAGCTAGTGAGGGCGTCTATTTCCCCAATACCTATGTCACCACCTCCCTGTGCTCGCCTTCTCGAGCATCCATCCTCACCGGACTGTATTCCCATACTCACACAGTAATCGACAATGCCGCACCTGACCCCGGCAACCTCACTTTCTTTCCCGAATATTTGCAGGAAGCAGGCTATCAGACCAGCTACTTTGGCAAGTGGCACATGGGCAACCACAGTGACGAACCACAGCCGGGCTTTGATCATTGGGAGAGCTTTCGAGGACAAGGCGTCTACTATGGCCCGACTCTAAACATCAATGGCGAGCGTACAACGTACGATGAATCCACTTACATCACCGATGTCTTAACCGAACACGCCGTCGATTGGCTAGAGAATCGTGAGCAGGACCAGCCCTTCTTCATGTACCTCTCGCACAAGGCGGTGCATTCCCAATTCCAACCAGCTGAGCGCCATCAGGGCCTTTATCAGGACGAAGCCGTAGTCTATCCACCGAGCTTTGATGTTCCAAGCTACGGCATTCCTGAATTACCTACGGGCGATGCTGAGAGTGAGCCTTTGCGTGGGCGCGACTACTATGGCGAAAATCGAATCCCCGACTGGGTAAAGCAGCAACGCGAATCCTGGCACGGAGTCGATTACATGTACCATGGCGACATCGAGTTCGAAGAGTTTTTCCAACGTTACACCGAAACTCTGATGGGCATCGATGATAGCGTCGGTACTGTACTGGATTTTCTGGATGCTAACGGACTGGCAGAAGACACTCTGGTGATCTACATGGGAGACAACGGTTTCTCCTTCGGTGAGCATGGCCTGATTGACAAGCGCCACTTCTACGAGGAGTCGGCCAAAGTTCCCTTGTTAGTTAGATGGCCTTCACAGCTAGAAGGCGGCGCTCCAATCGATGCCTTGGTGCAAAATATAGACATCGCACCAACTATCCTAGAAGCCGCAGGCTTGAGCATGCCTGCCCAGATGCAAGGCTCATCTTTTATTCCACTACTGAGGCGAGAAGAAGTTGCCTGGCGCGACCGCATCTTTTACGAATACTACTGGGAGATGGACTTTCCTCAGACTCCGACCATGTTTGGTATACGCACCGAACGCTACAAGTACATTCGCTACCACGGCGTGTGGGACACCAATGAGTTCTATGATCTGGAAGCCGACCCCGATGAGATGCAGAACCTTATCGACGCCCCCGAACATCAAGAACGCATCGCTGGCTATGCAAATGAAGTCTATGGCTGGCTCGAATCAACTGGCGGCATGAATATTCCACTAAAGAACGTGGTACGTCCAAAGTTTGGCGACCATCGCAATCAGTCCGTACTTTAGTAAACGCAGATACCAAAGGTGAGATCGGAGCAAATTTTCTATAATCTTACTCTGCCCTCAAATGCCATTACTTTCCACAACTTGAGCTTTCTATTTTTGATATGAATCGCTTTTTTATAAATACCAGCCTCTTCATCCTGTTCATGTCAGGACAAACAGGCTTTGCTCAATCCCATAGCGAAGATCAGTGCCTCGAAGATAGGGGTGCTTCCGTGTGGGTGAACGGCGCAGACTTCGTTATGGGTGATGACACACTTTATCGCGAGGAAGGTCCGGCGCACAGAGTATCAGTAGATGGCTTCTGGATCGATGAACACGAAGTCACGAATGAGCAGTTCGCCAGCTTCGTTGCAGAAACAGGATACGTCACAGTAGCCGAGCGCACTCCCGACCCAGAGGATTGGCCAAACGATGTGCCCGAAGCCCTTCTTACTGCCGGCTCACTCGTCTTCACTGCTACGGAGTCTGGACAAGATGCAGCAGACTGGTGGGCTTGGGTTCCAGGCACCGACTGGCGTCATCCCTATGGCCCCGATAGCGGTATTGAAGGAAGGGATCACTACCCGGTAATTCATATCGCCTTTGAGGACGCGCAGGCTTATGCTAGCTGGGCTGGTCGCTCGCTTCCGACCGAGGCTCAATTCGAACTTGCCGCACGCAGCCGACACAACACGTCATTTCCCTGGGATGGCAATGAATTAGCCCCACACGGACAGCATCACGCAAATACTTGGCAGGGCACATTCCCAATAGAAGATAATGCCGAAGATGGCTATCAAGGTCTGGCGCCTGTGGGCTGCTTTGGCGCCAACGACTACGGCGCCTATGACTTAATAGGCAACGTCTGGGAATGGACTTCAAACTGGTACTTCCCGCAGCACAATCCGGCAGACACGGGAAATCCGACTGGCCCCTCTCTGCAACAATCGTTAAGCTCTGCCGAAGATGGTGTCTCTACCAAAGTTATCAAGGGTGGATCTTATCTATGTGCGAAAAACTATTGTCTGCGATTTAGACCAGCAGCTAGAGAAGCACAAGACACCGGTCTCGGTACAAGTCACATTGGATTCAGAACAGTTATGAACTAGAGAAAGGAATTCAAATTGTTGCAAGAATATTTAGTGGCACTAGAAGCTACTAGGCATTTACAAAACAATCATTATTAGGAATCTCGAGCGAATGCAAAACCCTACTCCTCTATTCTTATTGAGCTTTTCTATGAAGACTATCAGAGCCCTATCTCTGGCTATATTGGCATTGACCTTGAATCAGTGCAGCTATCTCGCTACGGCTCAGATTGGTTTCCTTGACGGGCCAAGACTCCCAAAAATGCCGAACATCCTTTGGCTAGTCGCCGAAGATCTAAGCCCGATCATACCCCCTTTCGGGGACACCACAGTTGCTACTCCAAATTTGACTCGTCTCGCTAATGAAGGCATTCGCTACACCCAAGTATTTTCAAGCTCAGGAGTCTGTGCTCCGAGCCGGGCAGCCATAGCGACCGGCATGTATCAGAATCGAATTGGCGCTCAACACATGCGCACAACAAACATCGCAGATTTTGGTGTCGAGGGAATCATTCCCTACGAAGCAGTTCCTCCGCCCTACGTAAAAATGCACAGCCAGTATTTCAGGGAGGCTGGCTACTACACGAGTAACAATGCGAAAGAGGATTATCAATTTCGCAAGGCCGTTACCGCATGGGATGAAAGCAGCAACACTGCACATTGGCGAAATCGCGCTGCCGGACAGTCATTTTTCTCAGTCTTCAATTTTGGAATTACACACGAATCACAGATTTGGGCGCAAGCAGAGAATCCATTATTAGTGGATGAAAATCTAGAGGTGCCCGTTCCACCTTATTTGCCGGACACAGAGATCGGCCGCCAAGATATACGACAGGTCTATTCCAATATCGTA
>NVUL01000087.1 GCA_002401885.1 SAR86 cluster bacterium | reverse complement strand
AGCGCATAAGCTCGACTGGATTCCCACCGCCGATGTTGAAAATGCGGTAGGGGGCATGACTAGTGGCTGGGTCTGGATGTTGGGAGACGAAATTACCGCTTGGTGTCGCGACCTTGTCGATTGTGCGTACCACGCCTTCGACTATGTCATCGACATAGGTGAAATCCCGTCTGTGATTCCCATTGTTGAAAACATCTATTGGCTCACCCGCGAGTATTGCCTTAGTGAATAAGAACAGGGCCATGTCGGGCCGGCCCCATGGACCGTAGACGGTAAAGAATCTGAGACCGGTTGTGGGTAAAGAAAACAAATGGCTATAGGTATGTGCGAATAGTTCATTTGCCTTCTTGCTCGCTGCATAGAGACTGACAGGATGATCCACGCTGCTGTGCACCGAGAAAGGAAGCGAGGTATTGCTGCCATAGACTGAACTGCTAGAGGCATAGACGAGATGCTCTACTTCGTTGTGTCGGCAACCCTCGAGAATATTCACGAAGCCTTCGAGGTTCGCACTCACATAGGCCTGTGGGTTCTTAAGAGAGTAGCGAACTCCAGCCTGTGCGGCCAGATTCACGACTCGCTGCGGTTGTTGTTCTTTGAAGATGCTGGCAATGGCTGCAGCATTCTCAAGATCTGCATTGAAGTTTACAAAGCTTGCATGACTCTCGAGCCGGGCCAGGCGTGCCTTCTTTAGCTCAACGTCATAGTAGTCGTTCAGGTTGTCTATGCCGATGACTTCATCGCCACGTTCCAGAAGGCGCTGCGAGAGAGCATGTCCGATAAAACCAGCGCTACCAGTTACGAGTATTTTCAATTTCTATGGCCTATTTTGTGTGGCTAGCAGCTAGAGGCTGCCGTCTACTTCCTCAGAATCGAAGACGTGTTTGACATCGAAAATCACCGACTTTTCTTTCGCGAAACCGCGTATTCCAGCTACGCCTAGATCTTTGAATTGATCGTGTGCCACGGCGATAATAATCGCGTCATAACAATTTTCTTCTGGGCTATCGATAAGTAGATCTGATGATTTGGCATCTACCCAAGGATCATACACGTCGATATTGCTGTGGTAGGACTGCAAAGTCTCAATAATATCTACTACCTTAGTGTTTCGAGTATCTGGGCAGTTCTCCTTGAAGGCGAGTCCGAGTACGAGAATCTTAGAATCTATTATATGAATTCGCTTCGACAGCATTAGCTTGACGACGCGCTCTGCGACATAGGCGCCCATGGAGTCATTGATGCGTCGTCCCGCAAGAATAACCTCAGGATGGTAGCCTACTTGCTGCGCTTTATAGGTAAGGTAGTAAGGGTCCACACCGATGCAGTGTCCACCCACGAGTCCAGGTGAGAACGGAAGGAAGTTCCATTTGCTGCCAGCAGCCTTCAATACTTCCTTAGTATCTATATCCAATTTGTCGAACAGAATGGCGAGTTCATTGACTAGTGCAATGTTCAGGTCTCTCTGCGTGTTTTCGATCACCTTGGCTGCCTCGGCTACCTTGATGCTGCTCGTCAAATGCGTGCCTGCCTCGATGATGCTCTTGTACAGTTGGTCAACCACTTGAGCAGCTTCCGGTGTCGAGCCAGAGGTTACTTTGACGATATTGGTTAGGGAACGTTGGCTGTCTCCCGGATTGATGCGTTCCGGGCTATATCCGACATAGAAATCCGAGTTGAAAGCTAATCCGGAAATCTCACTGAGCAAGGGTACGCATTCCTCTTCGGTCGCACCTGGATAGACCGTAGATTCGAAGACAACTGTATTGCCTTTTGTGAGATGAGAGGCAACCATTCGTGTTGCCTGTTTGACCGGCTCTAAGTCTGGCTGATTCTGCTCGTCGACAGGTGTTGGGGCGGTGATTATGTAAAAATCGCAGCCGGCGAGGCTGTTTTCATCATCGCTGTACTCGATGTTAAGTTTTTCCTTGAACTGCGCGTCAGTTAATTCGTTATTGCTGTCCACTCCCTTGTTGATCTCTGCGATCCGCTGGGGATTGATGTCGAAGCCCACAGTAGGATAGATTTTTCCGAAGGCGTGAGCGAGCGGTAGGCCAACATAGCCAAGCCCAAGAATGGCAATGCGCGAGTCCTTGCTGAGTGGGTTAATGTTCGTGCTAGAGGTCATAAGTGTTCAAATACCTGGCAATGATTGAGCGAAGCTGAATTCTACTCGAAAAGGGGGCAACTTTGCGACCAAGAAGGATGACTATCGAGCCGAGGATGTGGTGAATTGAGAGCGATTCGCTGTGATATACTGGCGCGCTCGTGGGATGAGGCAAGCAGCCTAGTTGCATTGGAAATCCTTGAATCAAATAGCTAAGGTTTAGCGATGGTAGAATTCAACAACATAGGGCTCGTGGGCCGTCCTAGTCATGCCGGCGTGGTCGATACGCTGCGTCGCCTGTTGGATTTTTTGAGTGGGAAAGACCTAACTGTATTCGTAGACGACCTGACGGCTGAGCTGGTGAGCGGTCACGGACAGAAGCAGTGTACACGTGCCGAACTCTCGAAGTTTTGTGATCTGGTGATTGTGGTCGGTGGCGATGGAAGCATGCTAAACGTGGCCAAGTTTGTAGCGTCCGATCAGGTGCCGGTAATTGGTATTAATCGCGGACGGCTTGGGTTTCTTACTGATATCCTTCCCGACGAATTGGAAGAGGGCATCACCGCGGTCTTGGATGGCAGCTACAGTGTTGACTCTAGATTCCTGCTCGACGTTGAAGCGCGGCCGAACTCCTCTAAAAACGCTGAAGATCGCTATCTCGGTTCCGCCCTGAATGATGTTGTACTGCACCCTGGAAAGGCTGCCCAGATGATAAAGTTCGAGCTCTTCGTTGACGGTAAGTTTGTTTACAGTCAGGAATCGGATGGTCTTATCGTCGCGACGCCGACGGGTTCTACCGCCTATGCGCTATCTGCCGGTGGGCCTATCATGCACCCGAGCCTCAACGCGGTCGTGCTGGTGCCCATGTATCCTCATTCGCTCAGCAATCGTCCCATCGTAGTAGATGGCGACAGTGAAATTCGCATTGTAATTTCTCCCAAGGAAATTCTCGAGCCACAGGTTAGTTGTGATGGTCAGGTGCTATATACCGCAGCAGCGGGGGATGAACTCATCGTACGCAAGAAAGACGTGCCGCTGAAACTCATTCATCCGCCGGAGCACACCTTCTATCAGGCTTGTCGCAGTAAGTTAGGCTGGGGTAGTCGTTTGGTTAGGGATGATGATTAGAGCGGCTAGCCTGCCCATAGAAGTCAACTTATTGCGCTTTAGTCGATTCTTGCAGAGTCAGGGCATTGGCCATCGCATCAACGAGGAATCTGGCCTGCAGGTGATTTGGGTTGAAGGTGAACAGCAGGCGACCGTTGTTCGTGAAGCACTCGCGAGTTGGCCATTTGATGAAGAATCTTCCCTGGAGGGACATGCTGCTTCTAGTTCGCAGTCTCTATTCAATCCAGTTGGTTTGCTTCGCCAACTCATTCAAGCCTTCCTGCGTGCCCCGGTAAGTTTTAGCCTTATTCTGGCGTGCCTATTGGTTGCCTTGCTCAGTTTGCTTGGTACGCAGCCGCAACGTGTAGCGGTGCTATTCTATCCAGTGCTAGACAATACGGGGCTATTTCCTCTGCTTGCGAGCATAGATAGTCCTGTGAAAATGCTGCGCAGTTTGACTCCTATGCTGCTTCATTTCGGAGAGCTGCACCTGATCTTTAACATGATGTGGTTGTGGTATTTTGGGCGCCAATTAGAGAGCGCGCAGCCGCGCTGGCTATTCATCGTGTTGCTACTATTTTGTTCGTTCGTCGGAAATACCGCACAGTATCTGACTAGCGGATACAACAATTTCGGCGGCATGTCGGGTGTGGTCTATGGATTGGTCGGTTATACATGGGTCATTCATACCTTCATGCCGCGCAGCAACCTACTTATTAATAACAAGATGTTTGTGGTCTTTGTCGTCGCGCTGATTGTGATGGAAGTCGTTGCCTCGTCTTGGATAGCGAGTGCCGCGCACCTTGGCGGACTAGTGGCAGGCCTGATAGCTGGAATGGGAGTCGTAGGTCACTATCGGTTCGTTCTCAAGCGCGCGGTAATCGGCAGATAGATTGTGAAAAGTTCGCTTATACGAACGTTGATGAGAGATTTACTAAGAGGTTTGATGTGATGCCCGATAGCAAGCAACAAGGTTTTGATGAGCTTTTCATGCGCAGGCCGGCGTCTGTCGAACAGCTAATAGATGAAATGAATTTGGATGTCTACGAATCTCTTAAGCTTGCCATAGAGCTTGGTAAATGGAGTGATGGAGTGCGTCTCGACGCGGAGCAGATTGATTTCTGCATGCAGACAATCATATTGTATGAAGCAAAGCATCTGCCGGAACAAGAGAGAATTGGGTTTGATCTCTCGGCTAGTTGTAAGAGTAAGGCGGCCCCAGAGCAGACTCAAATTATTTCCATAGTTACGAATGCAAAAGATACCAAAGCTAAAGTTACGAGTAATAGCCCAATGAACGAACAAGGGTTCAAAGAAGGGATCGAAGAAGGGAACAAGGCATGAAAAATATTGGGCAGGGCACACTTAGGAAGATGTTGAGTCGTCTTTCGCAGCCCGTAGAGTATCAACTGCGTTTAGGTGAGGAAGAAATTCCACTCAATCCGTTGTTAGAGAAGAAGATCAGCTTGCAATACAGCGGTCTAATAAATTGTGTAAATTGTGGGCGCAAGACCAACAAAAGTTTTAACCAAGGCTACTGTTATCCTTGTTTTCAGAAACTAGCAGAGTGCGATTCTTGTATCATTCACCCCGAGAAGTGTCACTTCGATCAGGGAACCTGTCGCGATCCTGCCTGGGGCGAACGTTTCTGCCTGCAGGATCACATCGTCTATCTGGCGAATTCTTCTGGCCTCAAGGTCGGCATAACCCGGGGCACGCAAGTACCCACGCGCTGGATCGATCAGGGAGCGACACAGGCCCTCGCGATTATCCGAGTGCGCACCAGGCTCCAGTCCGGTGCAGTGGAAGTTATGTTTAAGCAGTTTGTCGCTGACAAGACGAATTGGCGGGATATGCTCAAGGGCGAGGCCACCCCATTAGACATGCATGCGGAGGCGAAGAGGCTGATTGGAAAGTGTCAGTCCGATTTGAAAGAGCTCGAAGACAAGTTTGGGTTCTTCGCAATTAGTGTTCTGAATGGAGTCGATGTTGTATCGATCGACTATCCTGTAGTTAGCTATCCAGAAAAAGTCACGTCTCTCAATTTCGACAAGACTCCGATCGTGGAAGGGACGTTGCTAGGCATTAAGGGGCAATACCTGATTCTCGATACTGGGGTTATAAATATGCGCCGCTTTGCGGGTTATGAAGTCGCGCTTCACAGTTAATAGACAGTTAAGCCTAAGTAGTGCCTTACGAATTCAGCACGGGCGTATTTTGAATTATAAAACCTAAACAGACAGAGTTGTAGACTATGAAAAACGCATCGGCCAGAACTACCTATTTGAAAGATTATAGGCCGCCACTATTTACTATCGAAACCACAGATCTTTATTTTGATCTGTATGAAGATCATGCAACGGTTGTCTCCAAGTTGCTCATTAAGTGCAACCTATCTGCTGATGCCGCTGACGCCAATAGCTTGCAGTTACACGGACAGTTGCTGCAGTTAGAGAAGGTGTTCATTAACGGGCAGCTTCTAGAGCCAGGTCAATACCTAAGAGACGATGAAAGCTTAACTATTCCAGCGTTGGACGGTCTTCTGGGTGCATCATTCGAAGAATTTCAATTTGAGTGCCACACTAGAATCGAGCCGCAAAACAACACGGCGCTTGAGGGCCTATATAAGTCGAAGAAAATGTTCTGTACACAGTGCGAAGCGGAAGGCTTTCGTCGCATCACTTATTATTTAGATCGTCCTGACGTCATGTCAAAATTTACAACTACCGTAGCGGCAGATAAAACCAAGTATCCGATACTGCTTTCTAATGGTAATAAACTAGCGAGTGGTGAAGTAGATGGCGCGTCCGACAGGCACTGGGTAACCTGGGAAGATCCATTTAAGAAGCCGAGCTATTTGTTTGCTCTGGTGGCGGGTGACCTAGTGAGCCTAGATGATACGTTTGTCACCTGCAGCGATCGAGAGATTGAGCTGCGTATATTCGTCGAAGAGAAGGATAGTGACAAATGCGACCACGCGATGCTATCGCTGAAAAATTCGATGCGTTGGGACGAGGAGGTATATGGTCGCGAATATGATCTCGAT
Source organism: SAR86 cluster bacterium (assembly GCA_002401885.1). Taxonomy (GTDB): domain Bacteria; phylum Pseudomonadota; class Gammaproteobacteria; order Pseudomonadales; family Pseudohongiellaceae; genus UBA9145. The sequence goes on along the minus strand of NVUL01000087.1, from coordinate 11,032 downwards.
ATATTCATGATAGTCGCTGTCGATGACTTCAATATGGGTGCCATGGAGAACAAGGGCCTGAATGTATTTAATACCTCCTGCGTGCTTGCCAGCCCCAAGACCACGACCGATTTTTCCTTCCAGCGTGTCGAGGCGGTTGTGGCTCACGAATATTTTCACAACTGGTCTGGTAACCGAGTTACCTGCAGGGATTGGTTTCAGCTTAGCTTGAAGGAAGGGTTCACGGTCTACCGTGACTCTGAATTTTCCGCGGATATGGGCTCGCGTACAGTGAAGCGGATTGAGGATGTTTCATTTCTGCAGACCGTGCAGTTCGCCGAAGACGGTGGCCCTATGGCGCATTCGGTGCGACCTGACTCCTATATGGAAATATCCAACTTCTACACGGTGACCATCTACGAGAAGGGCGCAGAGGTTGTTCGTATGGTCGCCTTATTGCTCGGGCCTGAGAAGTTTAGAGCGGGCAGTGACCTGTACTTTAAAAGGCATGATGGGCAGGCTGTAACCACAGAGGACTTTGTGAAGGCAATGGAGGATGCTAGTGGAGTCGACCTAGGTCAGTTTCGTAATTGGTATTATCAGGCTGGCACACCGGTGGTCTCCATCCGGAGCGAGTTCGATGCCGATAACAAACGTTATACTCTGTATGTTAGTCAATCCTGCCCAGATACTCCGGGACAGTCAAACAAGAAACCATTAACTGTCCCTCTGCGATTAGGCCTGCTGGGAAGTGATGGCGAAGACTTGCCGTTAAGATTGCACGGTGAGGATGCAGCTACTAGCGAAACCGATAGGGTGTTGTCCTTAACAGAGGGAGAGCAGCAGTTCGTCTTTGAGGGCGTGGAATCTGAGCCAATACCTTCCTTATTGCGTGGCTTTAGCGCACCGGTGAGGCTGCGCTATGATTACTCTCGCGCCGACCTGTTATTTCTCATGGTCAACGACAGCGATGGTTTCAACCGTTGGAACGCCTCTCAGTTGCTCACCATCGGTCTATTCGACGAACTTCAGTCTGATTTGGTGGGGGGCAAGAATCTAATTCTTCCGCAGAGCCTCATTGATGCCTATGCCGGTGTGCTAGATTCGACCTTGTCGGACTCTAGCGTGGATAAGGCAATGATCGCACAGTTGCTGAGTCTTCCTACTGTTGGTTTTCTAATCGAGAGAGCCGAGGTCGCCGATGTTGAGAACATTCACCTTGTGCGTGAATTTTTATTGAATGGGCTCGCCGCCAAGTTCTATTCATCGTTCCTCGATGTGTATATGAATAACACGAGCGATGCCGAGTACGCGGCAGACGCCGAATCAATAGCCAGGAGATCACTTAAGAATCTTGCGCTATCCTACCTGATGAGAAGCGACAAGGATGAAGCTGTCACGCTGGCGCAGCAGCAGTTTGTTCAGGCTAGCAATATGACCGACCAACTGTCGGGCCTACGCTGCCTAGTCAATAGTGGCGCAGAAGCCGCTGTCGAATTAAAACGCGATGCGTTAGATAGCTTTTACAAGCAATGGAGTCATGAGCCACTTGTGGTTGATCAATGGTTCGTGGCGCAGGCGGTCTGTCAGTTGCCGGGTAGCTTGGCTCAAGTTAAGCAATTGCTTGCGCATGCGGACTTCGATATTCGCAATCCCAATAAAGTACGATCACTGATCGGTGCGTTCTGTGCCCAGAATCACGTTGGATTTCATGATGCCTCTGGTGAGGGTTATGAATTCTTAGCGGATCAGGTCCTGGTTCTCGACAAGCTGAATCCGCAGATAGCCTCGAGACTCCTAACACCGTTGACACGCTGGCGGAAGTTCAGTGCTAAGCGTCAGGGCTTAATGCAGACACAACTTCAGCGCATCAAGGCGCAAGAGGAACTGTCGAAGGACTTGTTCGAAATCGTAGAGAAGAGCACGATCTAATTCGCGCTGGTGGAGGCGACAGATGCTAAAGCAAATAAAAAAGGTGGCCTAGGCCACCTTTTTTATTCAAGCGATATTGTGTATTGCTATGCGACTTCTTGTACGTTAGTCACGGGAATATTCTTCGCCCGTTCTGCCGCTTCCATAAAGTCTGCAATCTCATGGAAGTTCAGATAACGATAGATGCTATCAGCCATGGTATTGATGTTACTCATATAGCTCATGTACTCATCCATAGTTGGGATTTTACCGAGAGCCGCACAGACAGCGGCGAGCTCTGAGGATGAGAGGTAAACATTCGCTCCCTGACCGAGTCGGTTGGGAAAGTTTCGCGTAGAGGTCGATACTACCGTGGAGTTGGGGGCGACTCGTGCCTGGTTGCCCATGCACAGAGAGCAGCCTGGCATCTCGGTTCTTGCGCCGGATACACCGAATACATTGTAGATGCCTTCCTCGCTTAGTTGATGCTCATCCATCTTCGTTGGAGGCGCGATCCAAAGCTTCGTAGGAAGGCCACCTTCGACCTGCTTCAAGACCTCGGCAGCCGCTCGGAAGTGACCGATGTTGGTCATGCAAGATCCGATGAAGACTTCGTCGATCTTCGTGCCTTGTACGTCGGAAAGGGTCTTCACGTCGTCTGGGTCATTCGGGCAGGCCAGCAATGGCTCGGTTATTTCATTGAGATCGATCTCGATTACCTTGTGATATTCGGCATCTGCATCCGGCTCGAGCAGCTCTGGATTTTCTAGCCATGCTTCCATTGCTTGTGCGCGTCGCTCTAGAGTGCGTGCATCCTGATAGCCATTGTCGATCATCCAACGCAGCAGCGTGATGTTTGACTTGAAGTATTCGATGATTGGCTCTTTGCCAAGGCGAATACTGCATCCACCTGCCGAGCGTTCTGCGGAGGCATCGGAAATCTCAAAAGCCTGCTCGACCTTGAGGTCAGGTAGGCCTTCGATCTCGAGAATGCGTCCGGAGAAAATGTTTATCTTGCCTTTCTTTGCGAGAGTGAGATCACCGCTCTTTAGTGCCGCGTAAGGAATCGAGTTGACGAGATCGCGTAGTGTAATACCAGGCTGCATTTCTCCCTTGAAACGAACCAATACTGATTCAGGCATATCGAGAGGCATAACACCGGTCGCCGCCGCGAAGGCAACAAGACCAGAACCTGCTGGGAATGAAATGCCGATGGGGAAGCGTGTATGAGAATCGCCCCCAGTGCCTACCGTATCCGGCAGTAACATTCGGTTTAGCCAAGAGTGGATGATGCCATCGCCTGCGCGCAATGAGACACCGCCGCGTGTCTGGATGAAATCCGGAAGCGTGTGTTGTGTTTCGATGTCGATTGGCTTGGGATAGGCCGCCGTATGACAGAAGGACTGCATAACAAGATCGGCTGAGAAGCCGAGGCAGGCGAGGTCTTTTAATTCATCGCGGGTCATGGGGCCAGTTGTATCTTGACTGCCTACGGTAGTCATCTTCGGTTCGCAGTAGCTGCCTGGCCGAACACCTTTGGTGCCGCAGGCCCTGCCCACCATCTTCTGAGCGAGCGTAAAGCCCTTGTCAGACTCTTCGGCGGTAATTGGAATTCGGAAAATGCTAGAAGGCTCCAAATTCAATTCTTCACGAGCTCGTTGCGTTAGCCCGCGTCCGATAATCAATGGAATGCGACCACCGGCTCGAACCTCGTCGAGTAGAACGTCTGTCTTCAATTCGAATTCTGAAATCAGTTCGCCGTTTTCATGATTAGTAATGCGGCCGGTGTATACGTCGATATCGATGATGTCGCCGGTATTCAGATTGTCGACTACTGTCTCAATTGGCAGGGCGCCAGCATCTTCCATCGTATTGTAGAAAATTGGAGCGATGTTGCCGCCTATGCAAATTCCGCCATCTCTCTTGTTGGGGATGTAGGGCATGTCGTCGCCGATGTGCCACAACACCGAATTCGTGGCCGATTTGCGTGATGAGCCAGTTCCCATTACATCGCCAACCAGCGCCACTGGATGGCCAGTCAGCTCAAGCTCCTTGATCTGTTCTTCGGCATTGGTCACGCCGTCTCGTGGGTTTTTATACATCGCCAGCGCGTGCAGGGGGATGTCTGGGCGGGACCATGCATCCTGTGCGGGCGATAGGTCGTCCGTATTTGTTTCTCCAGGAATCTTATATACCGCGGCTGTAATCTGACTCGAGAGCTCAGGCTTGTTGGTAAACCACTCGGCATCTGCCCAAGACTGCAGTACACGCTTTGCCTCGGAGTTACCGGACTTAGCTTTCTCCGCCACATCATGGAAGGCATCGAACATCAGCAGGGTGTGGCAGAGCTCATCAGCAGCAGCTGCGGCCAGAGTGTCCGAATCCAGCAGCTCAACAAGGGTGGAAATGTTGTAGCCGCCTAGCATTGTGCCAAGTAATTTGACGGCTAGCAGTTGATCGATAAGCGGTGACTGGGCTTCGCCTTTCGCGACGGCAGATAGGAAGCCAGCCTTAACATAGGCGGCTTCATCAACGCCGGCCGGTACGCGGTTGGAAAGTAGATCCAGGATGAATTCTTCTTCGCCGGCGGGAGGCGATTTCAACAACTCTACGAGTCCTGCAACCTGCTCTGCAGATAAGGGCTTCGGGACTATGCCTTGCTCGGCGCGTTCCGCTACGTGTTTTCTGTAAGCTTCTAACAAAATTTTATCCTCTTCGAAACAGCGCTGTCAGTGAAATAAATCGATCGCGTTTTAGTGGGATCGAAGAGACTAAATAGAATCACTTAACAGGAGTGTCATCTTGCAAATGGATTGAGCTGGTCTGCCTATTGCCTGAGATTCATTGCACCGAGAGTTGCTAGTGAGTGTTGCAAATCATCTCGAATAGAGGGCGGGGCAGGAGCCTAAAATGTGCGCGTAGTCTACTGTAAAATCAGGTAAAAATCCAGTTGCTGCCGAGTCCTGGCGATGACTTTCCAGTGTCTTTCATTAATATGGGTTCTCTTAACCAGACGCAGTTTGTGCGCGAAGTAATGTTGCAGACAGTTTACAATTGAGCAAATATTGATAAAGTCCCGGCCCTCAGTTCTGGCTAACACACCTCAATCGCGATAACACCATGGCTGCTATCAAAACACCTTGTCTCGGCATTTGCTCTACTACCTCCGTGGGGGATGTCGTGTGCCGTGGCTGCAAGCGTTACGCTTTTGAAGTGATCGATTGGAATGGCTACGACCTTGAGGCGAAGTCGGCGGTATTGAGTAGAATAGAGAGGCTCAATACGCAGATTTTAGAGAATAAGCTGCGAATATTCTCGGTGCCGAATCTCAAGGCGGGCTTGGATCGTTTTCACATTCCCTACGATGAAACTCTCTCTCCCTATTGTTGGCTGCACAACCTGCTGAAGAAGGGGCACGACCGTATGGAGAGCCTGGAGGAATATGGCGTCTACGCGCTGGGCAACTATGCAGACATGGCCTTGCCGGAGTTGTGCGAAATCATAGAGAATGATCTGCTGTTACTCAGTGAGGCGCATCACGCACGCTATTTTGCACCAACGAAAATCAGTAACAAAAGTCGCTCATAGCTGAGGCGTTAGAGAGGGAACTTCTCGAGCCGCAGTCCCTTTTCATCTATCTCCGCAAACCAGCCATGGCTGTCCCAATCTCCTAGTACAACCCTTTGCGCCTTATTCTCGCCCAATTCCAACTCATGAACCTGCGGCCGGTGGGTGTGGCCATGTATCATTAATTTCTGCTCAGTCTCCCGTAGGCGCTGCTCAACTGAGGCGGCATTCACGTCCATAATCGCGTTCTCTTTGGTCGAGGTTGCCTGTTGGCTCTGCTGTCTAGCCTGATCGGCGAATGCGCGGCGTTCACTGAGTGTTTTACTGAGGAAATCCTGCTGCCATGATTCCTGACGCACGGTATTGCGGAATTCTATGTATTCAATATCATCGGTGCACAGATCATCCCCATGTAGGACTAAGGCGGGACCACTGGGCGTATCGATAACAGTCGAATCATCCATTAGCGTGGCGCCACAGCTCGCTGCATAGCTAGCTCCCAGCAGGAAATCACGATTGCCATGCAGAATGAAGATGTCTGCTCCAGCTTCATGAAAGCTATTCAGTGCATTCGCCACCGCGGTGCTGAGTTCACTCACATCATCATCGCCGATCCAGACCTCGAATAAGTCACCCAGTATATAGAGCGCACCGCAGGTGGCGGTGTTTCTCTCGAGAAAAGCATACAGCGCTGCAGTGATATCTGGTCTACCTTGTTCCAGATGGAGATCGGAGATGAGCAGTATTCTGCTAGACAAGGTTAGTCTGCTTCGGTGACTTCGACTGATTCGATGACTATCTCGTTGACCGGTACATCTTGATGGCCGTCCACAGAGCTTGTCTCACATTCCTTGAGCTTGTTGACCACGTCCATGCCGTCTGTCACCTTGCCGAAAACGGCATAACCCCAGCCTTGGTCGTTCTTGCCAGTGTGATTCAGGAAGTGATTGTCGCCTACATTAATAAAAAACTGTGATGTGGCGGAGTGAGGAACTGCGGTTCTTGCCATCGCCAAGGTGCCGATTAGGTTTTTAAGGCCATTGTCGGCCTCGTTCTCGATGGGTGTTCCATTGTCTTTCTGTGTAAGTCCGGACTCGAAACCACCGCCCTGAATCATGAAGTCATTGATAACACGGTGAAAGATGGTGCCATCGTAGAATCCGGATTTGGCATACTGTACGAAATTGGCAGCCGAAATCGGTGCCTTGTCGAAATCGAGTTCTACGGTAATTGCGCCGTAGTTGGTCTTTATTGTGATCATGGTTACTACCTGTTGAGTGAAGCGTAAATCTTACTCCTAAGTCTCGCTCATTAGTGGGCAAGATTGAGTAAGGGAGATGCCGAAAACTAGGTACATAAACCCAGCGTGCTACTTGCCGATGAAACTTTTTGTTATGGCAATGCAGAAGCCGCTATAATAAGCGTTTTACGCGCGCCACGACAGTCTCAGTTTCAGATTGAAGTGCAAAACCAGCAGAGACAGAAGAACCCTCGCGATGACAGATCAAAAATCCGCTAGCACCATAACTGATGGGGCTGTCGATAGTAGCACTTCGTCCAATTTCATTCGCAACAAGATTGCTCATGATCTCAAAGAGAATAAGCACGGCGGGCGCGTGCACACTCGATTCCCGCCAGAGCCGAATGGTTATCTGCATATCGGTCATGCGAAGTCTATTTGCCTCAACTTTGGTGTGGCGGCAGAAAATTCGGGCCTGTGTAATCTCCGCTTCGATGACACAAACCCGGAGAAGGAGAGTCAGGAGTATGTCGATGCTATTAAGGACAATATTTCCTGGTTAGGCTTTCAGTGGAATGGCGATGTGCGCTACTCCTCGAATTATTTCGAACAATTGTACGCGTTTGCGGTGCAGCTTATTGAGTCGGGCCAGGCTTACGTCTGTGATCTAAGTGCAATTGAGGCGCGGGAATATCGCGGCTCATTGACAGAGCCGGGTCGGAACAGCCCGCATCGGGATCGGCCGATAGAGGAAAATAGGGACCTACTTGCGCGCATGCGAGCGGGTGAGTTTGCCGATGGAGCCTGCAGCCTGCGTGCAAAAATTGATATGGCCTCGCCGAACATCAATATGCGCGATCCAGTTCTGTATCGCATCAGGCACATAGAGCACCATCAGACTGGCTCCGAGTGGTGTATCTACCCGACTTACGACTATACGCACTGTATATCAGATGCGATTGAAGGCATTACTCATTCGCTGTGTACGCTCGAGTTTGAGGATCATCGTCCTCTGTATGATTGGATATTGAATAGTCTAGATACTGCATCCCTAGCTGCGGCTAGCGACCTGGCCGGTACGGGAAGTGACTATGTACTGCCCGAGCAGACCGAATTCGCGAAGCTGAAACTAAACTACACCATCGTGGGCAAGCGTAAGCTCAAGGAGATGGTAGAGACAAATGTCGTGGAAGGCTGGGATGATCCACGCATGCCGACTCTGGCTGGAATGCGTAGGAGAGGCTTTACCGCCACCGCGATCCGAAATTTTTGCGAGAGCGTCGGCGTAGCGCGCAGCGACAGCATCGTCGATCTTGGCATGTTGGAGTACGCGATTCGAGATGACCTAGACAAGAATAGTCCTCGGGCGATGTGTGTGCTGAATCCAATCACCGTTGTGCTGACGAATCTGCCGGATGACCATCTCCAGAACCTTAGCATGGCGAATCATCCGAAGAACGAGGAAATGGGGCGACGCTCAGTTCCTCTAACGAAGCGAGTCGTGATAGATAGAGCTGATTTCGAGGAGGTGCCTCCGCAGGGCTTCAAGCGCCTAATAGCCGGTGGTGAGGTGCGCTTGCGCGGTGCCTATGTAATCAAATGTATTGATGTGATCAAGGATGACGCAGGAAAACCCATCGAACTTCATTGCAGCGTCGATCTGGACACGCTCGGTAAGAAGCCGGAAGGGCGCAAAGTAAAAGGCGTAATCCACTGGGTATCAGAAACTAAGGGAATGCCTTTGAACGTGCGGCTATATGATCGACTGTTCAATGTTGAAAACCCGGAAAGCAAAGACATCGAAGACTTTCGTGAATGCTTGAACGAAGATTCATTGACCGAGATAACATCGTGCATCGCGGAACCATCGATAGTGGAAGAGGGCGCATCATCGAGCTATCAATTCGAGAGAGAAGGCTATTATTGCCTCGACGAGAAAGCGTCATCGGAGAACAAACTCATTTTTAATCGAACCATAACCCTGCGCGATTCATGGTAGGCGAGAAGCCTCAAAAAGAAAAGTAGAGAGTATTTCGTGTTAACTATTTACAACAGCCTTACGCAAACTAAAGAAGAATTTAAGCCAATCAATGAAGGTAAGATCGGCATCTATGTTTGTGGCATAACGACCTACGATTATTTGCATCTCGGTCATGCGCGGATGATGGTGGCGTTTGATGTCGTGACGCGCTATCTGCGTGCAAGCGGCTTTGAAGTGAACTATGTGCGAAATATTACCGATATCGATGACAAGATTCTAAATCGCGCTAATGAGAACGGTGAATTGTTTTCAGATCTCACCGATCGATTCATCGATGCCATGCATGAAGATGAGGCGGCGTTAGCCGTGCTTCCGCCGGACGTTGAGCCGCGGGCGACGGGACATATCACAGAGATCGTCGAGATGATTAAGCTGCTCGTAGAGAAAGACATGGCTTATAGGGCCGAAAACGGCGATGTCTATTTCTCGGTTATGAATTTTCCAGGCTACGGGAAGCTGTCCAAAAAGAAGATGGATGAACTCTTGGATGGTGCGCGAATCGAAGTAGGCGAGTTGAAGAAAGACCCCAGAGACTTTGTGTTATGGAAGTCATCTCCAGATGATGGTGTTGGCTGGGACTCTCCCTGGGGCTATGGCAGGCCTGGCTGGCATATTGAATGTTCGGCAATGTCGACCTGCTGCCTCGGTGACAATTTCGATATTCATGGTGGCGGATCGGATTTGCTATTTCCTCATCATGAGAACGAAGTTGCGCAATCGGAAGCGGCGACTGATAAGCGCTTCGCGAATGTGTGGATGCACAATGGCCCATTGCGCGTCGATAACGAGAAGATGTCAAAGTCGCTGAATAATTTCTTCACCGTGAGGGAAATACTGGAAGACTACGATGCCGAAATTGTTCGTCATCTATTGATCGCGAGTCACTATCGTAGCCCGATCAATTACTCTGAACAGAGTTTGCAACAGTCTACCAGTGTATTGGAGCGCTTCTACAATTGTTTGAAGGGCTTGGATATGGCGAATGCGAAGTCGCTAACCAATAGTCGCTTCGAGAAGGCATTCTTCGCGGCGATGGACGATGACTTCAACACGCCGGAAGCCTTTAGTGTCCTTTTCGAGATGGTGAAGGAGATTAATAAGAAGAAGGAGGCTGACCCTGGACTCGCGAATCAACTCGGCGCCTTGCTCGTGCGGCTCGCCAATCTACTTGGTATTCTGCAGAGCACCCCGGAGGAATTCCTGCGCAGCAATGTTGCTACCGATGTGGATGAGCAGGAGATAGATCAGCTGATCGCGGCGCGAAAACAGGCCCGCGCAGACAAGAATTGGGCGCGAGCCGATGAAATACGCGACCAATTAACGGCTATGAAAGTCGTCGTGGAAGACGGCGCTAAAGGCAGTGGCTGGCGAATCGAACGCTAGCTTGTCTGTTTAGGTTCACCTGAAGAGCCCGAGGCATCGTGTCTTTAGCTGAAAACCAATGGAATCAAGCATTGACTGACCCCATTGACGTGAGTATTATTCCGTCCTCTCGAAAACGAAGCGTTTTCGAGGATTCAAGACCCATTATCGGGGTATAGCGCAGTCTGGTAGCGCGCTTGCTTTGGGAGCAAGATGTCGGGAGTTCAAATCTCTCTACCCCGACCAATTTCGTTGGTTCACACGATGTGAATCAATAATGCGGATTCAAGCGATTCTCAGAATTACCGCAGTTTAGCGATCAATGGTGACTGTAGCTCAGCTGGTAGAGCCCTGGACTGTGACTCCGGTGGTCGCGGGTTCGAACCCCGTCAGTCACCCCATTATTCGCTGCCATCTCCTTCTACAAAATCTGTTATCGAACTGAAATACGCACTGTTACGGTCTGTTCCACTAGTTAATTAGCAGACAGTTGATAGAATCTCGCTATGTCAGAGCAAAAAGCCAAAACCATTGATGGTGCACCCACACCACTATCCTCCCTAAATGTGGATTCGCCCAACCTAGCGGAAGAGTCCAAGGTTGGACCGCTCGTCCGTTTGTCTAGAATCTATCGCCGCTTGAACGAAGTGATGGCAGGCATGTACACCGGAGTAGGCTGCGCCGGAACCCCACACGAACATCATCGCTACGACGAATCAGCGAAGAGCAAGAACCCCGCAGATTGAAGCAATTCCACCCAGACGTGCACTACCCATGGTTAGCGAGCGGAATTCGTGTAGAATACACGCCGATTCGCCAGAGCCGATAGTTCAACGATAGCTCAGCAAATCATTCCGCGCCCGTAGCTCAACCGGATAGAGCACCGGCCTTCTAAGCCGGGGGTTCCAGGTTCGAGTCCTGGCGGGCGCACC
>NVUL01000086.1 GCA_002401885.1 SAR86 cluster bacterium | reverse complement strand
GGGCCTGCGATTACGCCTGCCAAGCCGGCGAGTTCCGTACCCACGCCGAACACGCCCATGAAAATAAGCGGCACGTTGTGGCCGAGGTTGGCGACTGTCTGCGGATGCGTTATAGCCGCCTGAATAATGATGCCGACTCGACTCTTGGTAAGAACATAGTAGAGCCCGATAAAGATACAGATCGATATCGTCATCATAAAGCCGCGATAGGCGGAGAATTCCTGACCGAGCAGGGTGAATAATGGAAAGTCTAAAAGTTCGGGGGTTTGATAGTTCTTCGTATCTCGACCCCAGAAGAACTGTGTGGCCTCCTCTATAAGAAAGGCGAGACCGAAGGTGAACACCAGTTCTGCGACATGGCCGGATTGATGAACGCGCCGCAGACCATAGCGTTCGATCATAGCGCCGAGTACGCCCACTATAAGTGGTGCGAAGATCAGGCCTGTCCAGAAACCGAAATAGAGGCTGAGCGAATAGGCGAAGTAGGCGCCGAGCATGTAGAAGCTGGCGTGAGCGAAATTTAGCACACCCATCATGCTGAAGATTAGGGTTAGCCCACTGGCTAACATGAACAACAAGAATCCGGTAACTAGGCCATTTAGTGTGGCAAAAATCAAAACTTCTAGCATGCTGCCCTTAGCGCCTATTGGATTCCGTGTATTTCTTTTTCAGTAGCAGAAATCTCAACGACGTGGTCGTCTCATCTGGCAACTACTCTCGACGATAGTGTCTTCCGCCGGCACATTGTATTCCGTGTACAAACCGTAGCCAGAATTGTCGCCGTCGAACTCAATGCCCTCGTCGGTGTGCACAGACACATGCAAACCTTGAAATATTTGATGATCATCGGCTCGCATCCATATCTCTTCGCCACTTAGCGTCGTGAATCTCATATCCTCCAAGGCAATGGCGAGATCGTAAGGATCAGTGCTCTGCGTCTGCTCCATGGCAGTTACCAGCATCTGCAGTGCATTGACGATGCGTGGCTGAGTAACGTCATTATTAGGGTTGGCTGCTTTGAAGGCCCGGTTGAACTCTTTTCTTACTTCGGTAGGAATCGGGTTCGCATACTCATTGTGTATCAGACGAATCCTATCTTTACCGTCTTCGCCGAGTGTGGCGGTGATGCCGTCGTAGGCCGCATAGAAAGTATAGATAGGAATATCCAGGCCAGAGTCGATAATCGATCGAGCGAGAGATACCATGTCGGCGCCGAAATTACCGGTGATCACCGCATCGGCGCCAGAGGAAACAATTTTTGTGACATACGGCGTGAAGTCCTTTACCTGGCCGATGGGGTGAAACTCGTTTCCAACAATTTCGATGTCGGGGCGTTTCTGCCTTAGCAATTCGATGCTGGTGTCCGATACGACCTGGCCAAAGGAATAGTCCTGCCCGATGATGTACATCTTCTTGATATCAGGGTTCTGTGCAATATAGTCAGTGAGCACATCTAGTTTCATGTTGGCATGCGCATCGAAACGGAAATGCCAGAAGCTGCAGTTGTCTTCTGTGAGAATTGGATCAACCGCGGCATAGTTTAGTTGCAGGACTTCTTGTCCTGGATTGCGTCGGTTATGTCGAGAGATGGTTTGGCTCAGAGTGCTGGCAACCGCCGAGCTATTTCCCTGAAAGATAATTTGAATGCCTTCGCTTATTGCTCTGCGAAACTGTAGTTGAGTCTCATTGGGGCTCTGCTTATTGTCGAGGGGAACGATCTCGATCATGCGCCCGCCAAGAATGCCGCCCTTGGAGTTGTAGAGATAGTCCACTGCAAAATCGAGAATTTTTAAGCCGCTGTTGCCTATCGATGCAAAGGTACCAGAGAGAGGGTCCATGAAGGCGATTCTCACCGGTTCTTGAGCAGAGCTGGCGCTATTCAGGATGAATGCGCAGGCCAGGCTGATAGCGAGTAACGGCTTACGAAATGAGTTAAATTTCTTGCTGGAGAGTTGGTGTTTTTTCATAAGCAATGCGCTACTTTTCGTTATTATTGTGTGGCTGCCAGTTGCCTCTTAAGCAGCGAACATCGACAGTAACCCAGTCAACAACGTGAATCAAGATATCCGCTTGGCTATGCGATAAGTGGACAGAATACTGTGCTGATCTGGCAGCTATTTCCTTTAGTTTCAGTACGTTGTGACTTGCTGCTGTTATACAGGCGGGAACCGAATATACTTCCCGCACAAGTCGCTGGGTTGGCCCAACTTGGCTGCCTAAATGATCGCCTCCACCCGCAAACAATTTGCTGAATGTCTAATGGTTAAAATCGCAGAATCTGAGATCGAATTTGCCGCAATTCGTGCCAGCGGACCCGGTGGTCAGAACGTGAATAAAGTGTCCACGGCAGTGCAGCTGCGATTCGATGTGCGCCGCTCCAGCCTCACCCAAGAAATCAAGGAGCGCGTGTTGGCCTATGCCGATAGCCGAATCAATAGTGAGGGTTGTGTGGTCATCAAGGCGCAACGCTTCAGAAGCCAGGAAAAGAACAAGCAGGATGCGGTAGAGCGTTTAGAGAAATTAGTGGCGGCGGCGACTCATGTGAATAAGAAGAGAATTGCGACGCGGCCGGGCAGGGCATCGAAAGAGCGGCGAATACAGCAGAAGAAGAAAACCGGCGATAAAAAATTACGGCGAGGTACGGTACGTTCCTATGACCAATAGAGAGTCGAATAACGGGAAGAATCGCTGATGGCCATAAATCGAGTCACCCACATCACTGTGTATGTCACAGATCAGGATGAAGCTCTGGCTTGGTATCAGCAGAAGCTGGGTTTCGAAGTCTGCATAGATAACGATGCAGTGGTGCCAGGGATGCGATGGTTAACGGTCTGTCCTGCAGGGAATGCTGCGACGCAATTCGTCTTGATGCTGGCGCGTGAAGAATCAGACAAGAGCAGGGTGGGCACGAACCTGATGACTGTACTAAGTAGTACTGATTGCATAGGTGATATGGCGCGATTGGCGCGCGAAGGTGTCGATATCGTCGGGCCACCGGAAGAGGTTCCCTGGGGACTCTCCGGCGTCATCCGTGATTTGTATGGAAACCCCTATAACCTTGTAGGTCCTGGCTAATCTGAGCCGCATCAGAAAATTCAAAGATGAATAGAATGTCCTCACTCCTAAAAGCCTGCTGTTTCTCTGTACTGACGTGCCTTTCACCCGTGCTAAATGCCGCAGATGGCATCGAAGATGCCGAGGCGAGCTTTAATTATATCTCTAGTACGCTGCAGACTTTTCGCGGAAGCGGCAGACTGGTAAACAACCCGGGGATCGATGGTTCGGACCTAGAGTACTTCATAGCGCTACTTGATGGAGCGCGCCTGAGCTTTAGCGGAGCGTTTAACAGTGAAAGTGCCATGTGCCGCTTTTATAGAGATCCGGAGAATGGCAGGATGACAATAGAGGAGCGAGCTGAACTAAGTTTTAGCTTCCTGCGTGACCTCGCAGACAGAATTACCTTATACATTTCGGCGAATGCCGAATTCAAGCAGTCCGTTGAGGATCAGTTTGGTCGAATTGTTCTAGATGACATCAACGAGATAAAATTGGAATCAGTGAGCAATCAGCGGCTGCCAGCATCTGCTTTCGACGAGGCAGCCACGATTAACTTTCTTGACTCAATGTGTACGTAGTAGATTAAGGACTAGTAGACTTCAAATAGCCCAGCAGCACCCATTCCGCCGCCGACGCACATCGTACAAACAACGTATTTAACACCACGTCGCCGGCCTTCGATAAGGGCGTGCCCGACCATGCGTGCACCGCTCATGCCGAAAGGGTGTCCGATTGAGATGGCGCCACCATTTACGTTGAGCAGTTCATCGGGTATGCCCAATTGGTCGCGGCAATAGATTACCTGTACCGCAAACGCCTCATTCAGTTCCCACAGTCCGATGTCATCCATCTTTAGGTTATTGCGTTCCAGCAATTTAGGCACGGCGTAGATTGGACCGATACCCATCTCATCAGGTTCCAAGCCAGCAACAGCCATGCCACGATAGGCGCCGAGTGGCTGCAAGCCTTTCTGTTCGGCCAATTTGCTATCCATAATCACTGAAGCAGATGCACCATCAGACAACTGGCTAGCATTGCCCGCGCTAATTACGCCGCCTTCAAAAACTGGCTTCAAGCCTTGTAGGCCTTCTAGAGTCGTCGTTGGGCGATTGCCTTCATCCTTCTCCAGCAGGGTCTCGTGTACGCTCTGCTCTTTGGTTTCCTTGTCCATGAACAGCATCTTAGATGCCATGGGCACGATCTCATCGTCAAACGCCCCGGCCAGTTGTGCGGCAGCTGTTCGCTGTTGCGATCGAAGAGCATATTCGTCCTGTTGATCGCGCGAAACGTTGTAGCGCTTAGAAACAACTTCGGCGGTCTCTATCATGGACATATAGGCGTGTTGAGATTTGGCTAGTACGTTCGGGTCTTGCGCGCGATAGGAATTGCGGTGCTCGTTCGCTACAAGAGAAATCGAATCCAGACCACCACCAACTACAATAGGCATGCCATCAATGATGACCTGCTTCGCTGCAGTAGCTATAGCCATCATGCCGGAGGCACATTGTCGATCTACGCTCATGCCGGCTACAGAACTTGGTAGTCCTGCTACAACACCTGCCGTGCGGCCTATGTTGTTGCCAGAAGACCCTTGCTGCATGGCACAGCCGATTACTACATCATCTACTTCGCCGGGATCAATGCCAGCGCGTTCAACAGCTGCAGCAATTGCATGTCCTCCCAGTGTAGGGGCGTCGGTGTCGTTGAATGCGCCTCTATATGCTTTGCCTATTGGAGTGCGTGCTGTTGATACAATTACGGCTTCTCTGGTCATTCTAATCTTCCTCTGTCCATCTATTTAAAAAATTCGCGCAGCAATACTGCACCTAGCTTGAAATTATTTCTTTTCACATGCTCTTGTCACAGATCAAGGCAGTGATCGACTCGATCGAACTCTGTGCCAGTTGCGCCATCTCCGCATCGGTTCGATCCTGAATCGGATGTGCAACGAACACGCTCGCCGGCGAGATGCCTAGGGACTTTCCCTGTGCCGCGGCGGCGTCGATAAATTCTCTTGAGGCAATGAAGCCAGAAGGAAGTCCTCTGCTTTCTAGGTCCATGATGTCATGCAAACTGCACGAGGTACATGAGCCTCAGTCGGCGAGTCCTTCGATTACTGCGTCGCACTCGACGCTAATCTTCTGCGTCAACTCTGTCGGTGCTACACGGGTGAAGGTGGGTTTGGAATATCGCTTCACTTGCGCCAGCTTCTTCCAGGTGCTTCTGTACTTCATCTAGAAATTCTTTGCCGCGAGGCTTGGAAATATCCAGCAAGCCTACGGTCAAGCCAGCGATACTCTCTAGCCTTGGTAACAACTGCCGCGCTGCCGTCTGTAGCTCCGCGGTCGGATCCAGAAGGGTGATAGTGCTTTGCATGGTGTACCTCTTCGTTTTCAGTTTCAGTTTACTACTTGTAATTTGATTGCTAGCTACAAGCTATTGCTAAATTTTTTGCGATGTTAATTGGCTGCCGCGCTCACCTGAGGCAACCCAGCCGCCGATGATGGCAGAGAACATCCCAGCAGTGCCGCCAGTGGTAACGATATGCAGGCCATCCTCTCGAAACTTATTGAGCATCTTGTCTTTGAGCTTGGCCGGCATGCCCTCGGCTATGTCATTGGCTCCTCGAATAACCTCGGCGCCAGGTGTCATTAGTTCCTCATACAGAGCTTTGCGTAAGTCCTCTTTATTCCAGCCACCTTCACGGAATACACGGCGATGTTCTGGGCAAACCACGAGAATGGCATCTGCCATTCCAAATAGTTTCGTATGCGCCACACTGCGTAGGCTCATTGCCATGCTCTTGGCTAGTGATTGTGGCGTGCGCGACTGTTGGTCGAGCACCGGTTGCAGACCGTCGCCCGCGAACAGGCTAATAACAGAGTCTTTGCGCTCGAAGCCTCGATCGATAGCGAGGCTTAGCCAGCTCTCATCGCTTTCATCTTCGGCGAAACAATAGGTGTATTTGCCAGGATTGCCCATATTCGCGCGATCGATACCACCGGGTACACCACCACCGACGTTGCGGATTATCAGCTGCAACGCTCTGCCTATCGTGGCGTTAGCACGATTACCCTGACCAAGCGCATTGATGCCCGAGTTCATGCCAATCTGTTTTGTAATCGGTCCGTTGACCACCATGACCGGCGAAGAGAAATAGGTCGTGCAGAGTAGACCGTGCATACAGAAGCGATCTTGCAAGGCCGCTTCGACGCTTGCGATAACGACGGGAAAGTATTCGGGTTTGCAACCGGCCATGACCGCATTAATTGCGATCTTCTCGATGCTGCAAGGCACATTGTCAGGTGGCGCCTTGCCGACAATCTCGGCGGCATCACGCTCGCTGCCGTTTAGCATACGCATGACACGAAGGGGAGTAGGTGGCACTACCGGCAGGCCATCGCTCCAACCTCTGTCATAGCAGGCCTCCATGATATCTTCGGCCTCGGCCAACTCAACCGAGCGGGCCTGTAGTATCTGCTTGCCGAAGCGCAGCGCTAAGACTTCGCTCATGCCAGGGTCTTGCGTCTTGGATCCGCAGCCGGGTTTAAAATTGACAAGCTCGGCGCCGAGCTCTTCTATGCTGGTAAAACTCTGCCACTGCGCCTTATCCCAGCCATAGATTCGAGACTCTTCAGATTGGGCATCGTCTCCATCGGTAAGGCGAATTAGAGTTGGAACAACTTCAATGTCGCACTGATAAGAATACTCTAGGCTAGAGTCGTCGATTACGCCGTCTAGGTTTGCTGGAAATGAGGGGTCGTCCTGTACATAGACTTTCAGGGAAAGTGATGTGTTTGCCGCCAGAGACCGAATGACCGGTTCAATCAAGGTGCAAGTAGGACAATCTTTTTTAACTACCAGAGCATAGCTAGCCAGCTGGGTTTCGAGTGCTTGCTTCAATAGAGGAATTCCTTAGTTCAAGCCGGGGTTCAAGAGGCTTGGTTTTGTCTCGCAGTGGCTCTAGTAGACAAATCCCAGAGTCGATATCCCGATGAGAATGTTGATAATCATGAACACGGAAGACGTCCTGGACATAACCTTCCATAACTGCGGCCCCTTGTAGGCAGCGCGAATGCCGATGATTAGAACGACTGTATACGCCATCATTGCCGCGATCATGATGAGGTAGGGTATCCAGCGTTCTTCGTCGACGGCCTGAGATCCGAATACCGCAAATAAGCCGGCCCCAACGAAATACAGGGCCCAATAGGTAGTGGCGAGACCAAAGTCGCCTGCTAACATCTTGGCGAGGAAGGACTTTTCGCCTGCGGAGTCACTATTTACTGCTTGTTCACTGTCACTCATACAACCACTCTCAATAAGACACTAAGTGTAACGCAGGCCGCCTAAATTAAGAAATCCAGCGAGTACGCAAGAACAGAAGCTCAGAGAAGTGCGGAAGGGGTAGGAAAGTCCACAATTTGTCACAAACGAGGCGCGAAGCTTCTTCTATAATCCGCAATTCAACAATTTGTGACGATTTTGGGCTAAAAAACGGCCCTAGCCGATATCCTGAATTCTGACCCATCTAACTGCCTTGGCTGACCCCGCCTCCCCATACTGCAATGAGATCTATCTATGAGCATTAAGACCTTTCCGTTTCGCACGCTAGCAAGCCGTATTGTGACGCTACTTCTACTTCTCGTGGCTGTTCAGTCCGTGAATGCCCAGGACAATGTGGGCGAAGATTCGACCGTCGTCTATCCTGCAAGCTACTTCGCCGAATTCAACCCGGTTACCGCGCAGGATATGTTGGATCGGATTCCGGGGGTTGGCAGCGCGACCGGGGGTAGACGAAACTTCGGCGGTCCTAGGCAGGGAGGCGGCAATGGTGGCAGAGGCCTTGGCAGCGGCAGCGGTGGCAGCCAGATAATCATTAACGGCAAGCGAACAGCCGGCAAGAACAATCAGACTAGTGGTCAGATGGGTCGCATAACGGCCGGGCAGGTGAACTATATTGAGATCATTCGCGGCACCTCGGGCGAGCTTGATGTACGCGGTAGCAGCCAAGTTGTAAACGTAGTGCTGTTTGAAGAGCTTTCGTCGAACAGTCTGAGCTTTGAAGCCAACATGGACCGCTACCTCGATCACAACACCGAGCCTGGAGGTTCTCTTGCCTATAGCGGTCAGAATGGCGGGCTGAACTATGTGCTTAGCGCGGTTGCCGAACCTCGTTACGATCATCGTGTTAGTAAAGAGACTAGTGTGCTGGGAGATTTCTCTCTTAACGATGAGGTGCGAGAGGAGAGAACACGGGAGCAGAGCAGCTATGATTTCAGCGTCAACCTCGACTATGAAATAGATCTAAAAAGTAGTGCGAGATTGAATGCGCTATATTCTCAGAACGACAACCCGACTGATGTGCTGCGTTACACCACAGACTTTCAAGTCAGCCCGAGCACGACCGCTATAGAGCGCGAAGAAATTCCTGGCGATCGAGATAACTGGGAGATCGGCGGCGACTATGAATATGTGACTGACAGCGGCAGCCGTTTCAAGATTCTCTTTATCAGCAACAGAAATAATAGCGCCTCGACAAGAGAGCGTTTCGATGTGTTTGCAGATGGCAGCGAGTCCAAGGATCTTTTCCTGGACTTAGCCAGCACTACGACAGAACGTATCGTGCGCGCCTCCTTTACGATGGGTTTTCTAGAGGATCAGGATATCGAGTTCGGTGCGGAACGCGCACAGACTACGCTCGACTCGAGCCTCGCTCTGGGCTTGCCTGATTCGACCGGTATGCCGTCGGCAGAATTCGGCGGACTGGTGCCGCAGAGTATCTCTAATGCAAATTCTACGGTTGAGGAGATTCGCCTAGAGCCCTTCATAATTCATAACTGGAATATCAATTCGCGACTGTCTCTGGAGAGTACCCTGTTGTATGAACTCTCGGAAATCAGCCAATGGGGCGATGTGAATAGAAAGCGTGACTTCGACTTCATTAAGCCCAAGATCGATTTTCGCTACAACCTGACACCACAGTTGCAGCTGCGCGGATCGATTGAGAAGGTAGTGCAGCAATTACGCTTTAGCGATTTTGTTGCATCCAATGATTCGCAAGATAACGATTCCCTTACTCTAGCGGGCAACGAGAATCTGCGCCAGGAGTGGTTTTGGAAGTACGATGTTAACGCCGAGTATCGATTGCCGAACGATATCGGAGTGCTCGATGCGAATCTTTTTTATCACCGACATACTGATGTTATTTCACGCATCGACGTATCTCCCTCCGAAGACAATCTGCAGTCAGCCAATGGGAATATAGGTGAGGGTGATATGTATGGTCTTACCCTCAACGCCAGCATCCGTATGCGCATGATCAATATGCCCAACCTGCTGCTGACTTCTATGCTAAACGTGCGCGACTCGAATATTACCGACCCGTTTCTCGGCATAGAGCGCCGTTTCTCGCGTTTCGGCCGTGGGCGCTTAAATCTGGGTTTCCGCCATGATGTGACTAAATGGAACATGAACTACGGTCTGGAGTGGAGCAATCGATTCGATAGCAATGAGAAGATCTACGAGATCGATGATATCGAGGACTATATCGGCCAACCAAATACGACGGCATTTGTGCAGTTCGTAGACGCTCGCGGCATTACCTATCGCTTTGATGCTAGAAACGCGACCAGCAATTTGCAGTGTCGGGAGAGGCATCGCTTCATCGGGCGTATTACGTCTGGAATATTGGAAGAGATTGAGGATCAATGTGCCACATCCGGCCGCGTTGTATCGCTGAAGATTAACGGTACGTTTTGAATGAGCCGACCCTAATGCCTGAGTAACATTGGGGCCTAAAAACCCGCCTCGCGGCGGGTTTTTACGTATGGGGCTAATTACGGGGAGATATGGCCAGATATCCGATCAAATGCTTCGACAGCTATATAGTAAAGTTTTATGATTGCGACTAAGAATAAAAATCAGGTCGTGACTCGTGGATATTCGCAAAGAAATTGACAGCCAGCCTCTCGAGCGAGCTTTTAGCTTTAGCAATCAGAAAGATAAGGCGCTGTATGGCCTCAAAGGTATTCTGACAGGTGTTGTCGCAGATCAACGTCTCAACGAGATGGAGCTGCTGTTTCTCGACTCCTGGCTGCAATCCCAAGAATATCTTTCCGAAGACGGCGACGTGCTAGCTATCCTTCGCCAAGTTGGAGACATTCTTGAAGACGGAGTAATCAGCCCGGATGAACTGCGCCAGAT
Source organism: SAR86 cluster bacterium (assembly GCA_002401885.1). Lineage (GTDB taxonomy): Bacteria > Pseudomonadota > Gammaproteobacteria > Pseudomonadales > Pseudohongiellaceae > UBA9145. The sequence continues at coordinate 7,031 of NVUL01000086.1, read as the reverse complement.
GCAGACTCGCATCGAGCAGATCATCAATGACAAAGACTCCGAGACTCCAGAAAGTGTGGGCCACATCGAAGAGCTGGTGGGTTTTCTTACCGGTACCGCCTCTGACGGAGTGCTTAACGATCAAGAAATTACGGCTATGTCTTCCTGGCTCGAGCACAACGAATCGGTGCGAGAGGTGTGGCCGGCGAGCGTCATCGTGCAGCGCCTGGCAATCATACTCGAAGATGGAATCATCACCGATGAAGAGCGTGAAGACCTATTGGCCACGGTGCGGCAGGTAACGGGCACGGATACAGACGAATCGGGCCTGAGTTATGAGGTGTCCACGGAAGTCTGGGAAGACTCTATTGATAAGCTGAATCTAGCCGGTTCGGTATTTTGCCTTACTGGCGACTTCGTCAGCGGCGACAGAGAATCGGTGGATACCCTGCTGCGTTGCCTAAGTGCCGAGACCAATTCCAGCATCAATAAGAGCGTCAACTACCTGGTAATTGGAACTCTGGCCAGCCGTGATTGGTTGTACACCAGCCATGGCCGAAAGATAGAGAAGGCCCTGCTGTTGAAGCGTGAGGGCAGCGATATTAAAATCATCACCGAGCGCACATTGCTAAAGTACACACGCTAATTCATCCCTCTCACGTCTCCCAAGAGAAATAATAGATTCTCTGCCTAGCTCATTGCGGCCGATTAGCGCCCCATTAAACCCTTAATCGCTGCAGGAATGTCCGCTGGGAATACTACGAATTTCGAGTTGTCGGATTCCGACAGATTCTGTAACGAGGCGATGTACTTCTCGCCCAGCAGATAGACCACGGGCATTTCCTTCTCGCCTATTGCCTCGGTTACTAGAGTGATAGCACGTTTACTGGCCTCGGCTAGAATTACCTGTGCTTCAGCTTCGCGCTTCGAGGCCTCTAGCGCACCCTCTGCTTCCAAGATTACTGCCTGTTTGTCGCCATCTGCCCTGGTAACGGTCGCTCTTCGGGCGCGCTCGGCCGCGGCCTGTTCTTCCATCGCGCTTTGCATGGTGCCCGAGGGGTTGATGTCCTGAATCTCTACGGTCTTTAGGGTAATACCCCAATCGGCAATGTCATCAGAAATCGCGGCCTTGAGTTTCGACTTGATGTGATCTCTGGAAGAGAGTGCGTCGTCTAGACTCATTTCTCCGAGGATAGATCGCAGTGAGGTCTGCACCAGGGTTTGTATTGCAATAACGTAGTTTTCTACGCCGTACACGGCCTTCTCGGGTGACACGATATTGATATAGGCGACCGCATTGGTGAGCAGTACGGCGTTGTCCTTGGTGATTACTTCCTGCGAGGGAATATCGAGCACTATATCTTTAGTCGTGACCTTGAAGGCGACGCTGTCGACATAGGGAATAATAAAATTGAGCCCGGGCCTTAGCGAGACGTGATACTTGCCAAGTCGCTGCACGACCCACTTAAAACCCTGAGGGACTTGGCGAACGCCCTGGGCGAGAGTGATGAACAGGAAAGCAGCGACCGCAATGGCCAGTATAGTTCCAATTTCCATTGTAATTCTCCTTGGCTAAGGCGTTTGAACTCTTAGAATAGAGTTGTTTATGCCTTTGCCACTTATGCTTTGCAACTTATGTTTTTGTAACTATGAGCGAGTTGCCGGATAGATCGATCACGCTGACTCGATCACCGGCAATCAATTCATCTTGCGATATGATCAGCCATTCGTCTGATCCGAGAAGGGGGGCTGGGAAGCGAAGCATTCCGAACTTTTCACCATTCGGCGGATCTAATACCTGCCCAATTTGACCTAACAGCGCTTCTTTGGAAAGGCCTGCCTTAGTATTGTCGCGGGAGAGCGGTTTAACAAATTTGAACCAGCCGAGGGCGAATATTAGTGAGGCAAAGGCCCAGATTATTATTTGTGCCGCCTCGGACATATTGGGGATTGCGAGCATAGCTAGTCCTACGCTTAGTGCAGAAGCGCCGAACCAAAATATGAAAAATGAACCAAGAAAAATTTCGCTGAGCATGAGAACAAAGCCCAGTACAATCCAGTGCCAATATAGAAGTTCAAACTCCATAATGGTTCTCCTAATTTTTATCCGGTGCCAAGACAGCGTCTCCGGGAATCGGTATTTGCAAGCACTCGCAAAACGAACTCTTACTTATACTGAGCTGTTTTGATCATCTAGTATATAGATATGGTGGCAAATCGCTTAATTTCCACTAGGGAAATAGTGGGATGCTCCCAGACCAGTGATATCAAAGGTTCCGAGTCGCTTTAAGCAATAACTGTTAGTGGTAAAGTGGGCTAATTCTGTCAGAATAGCCGCCACTCAGAGCAAAACCCAGCCCAGACCGCTATGTCCACGATTTCTCCATTGTCCGCACCTCATCACCACATGGGTGGTGAAGGCTCCGCTTTGCACTTTGCTGCTGCTAATGGTTATCCACCAGGTGCCTATCGGGCGTTCTTGGAACCGTTTGCCGAAAAGCATGAGGTCATTGCCAGTTTGCATCGCCCTCTATGGGATACTCCACCCGAGATCGAGTCATTTAAATCATGGGACGTGTTTGGCGAGGATATTTGTCAATTAGTTAGTCAACTGCAACACCCAGTCGTTAGTGTCGGTCATTCGATGGGCACAGCTGCAATACTTATGGCGGCAGTACAGCGCCCGGAATTGTTTAAGTCTTTGGTTCTCATCGAACCGGTCCTAGTGCCGCGTCGTTTCCTTGTTGGCCTAAGTTTCTTCAGACGCTTTCGGCCCGAGGTGATTCCGTTGGTGAAGAGGACGCTTACACGCGTCGATAGATTCTCCAGTAGGCAAGAGGCCTTCGATCACTATAGACCAAAATCAGTTTTTCGGCAGATTAGTGATGCAGTGCTTTGGGACTACGTCCAGCATGGGACGAAAGAAATTGAACCAGGTGTATTTACGCTTGCCTACAGTAGGGAGTGGGAGGCACGCTGCTACACACTGGTTTGCAATCTGTGGCGCTTGCTCCCGCATCTTCGCGTGCCTACCTTGGCAATCCGCGCGCAGGGTTCCAATACTCTCGCTGTTTCTTCCTGGAATAAGTGGCGAGCGATGTCATCGAATGTTGATTTTATCGAGATCGAAGAAGCCGGCCATCTCGTGCCTTTTGAGAAGCCGGAGCAGCTTGCTGGAATAATTCTCGACTGGATAGAGTCTTAGCAGCGACTTGCGTCCCCAGGGTTTTTCTAGCGCCTGTTTCTTTGGCTCATGATATGCAAGTAACTGCTTGTAGAGTTAGCACCTCTTAAAAAGAAACAAGAAAGCAGGCTTTTTCATGCACTGCTCTTTTCGATACTCATACTCTCGCTCTACGTCATGTAGATCTAGCAATGTATCTGCGAATGCATTATTTTCTATTGCGATATTCAAAACTTTGACTCGCAATCGCGCGAAATTACTTCGTTCCTGCATCATAATTACGCGTTGGCTCTTGAAAAAATCCATTGCCGGAGGACCAGAAAAGCCGAAGGCATCTTGCGTATTTTGAGCGACGGCTTTATCGAAGAATACTGGATAGCAATCATGCCCCTGTATATATGAGCCCGTATAATCAGTTTTTCTGCAATCCACATCGAAGTCATCATCAGTATTGAGCTCATTAAACATTAGGTAGACTTTATCTCGCGCTTCACGAATTTGGAATCGAAGAGACGAAAAACTTAAATCAGAAGTCACAGTAATTTCCTCGATCGGCCTTGTGTTCTGGGCCGACTCCTGGCCAGAATTCGAGTTATTTTCCGCCTGGTCTTGAGCTGCCGCAGGCAATGAGGCCAATAGAAAAACGCTAACGTATGCAAATTTCATCGCTGATATTCCTCCCATTCAGTAAAATCAGTATTTTCTTTTGTACTATCCCCAAGCAAGCTCTTGCTGTCGTTCCTTTAAAACTTGAAGCAAGTAATGCAACTCTCGAAAATAGCGATTCTCCTGCAATAATGAATTCATAACATTCGCAAGCTCTTCATAGCCAGACCTTCTTGCCTTAGGAAAGTCGAATAAACTTGCGCTGCGGAGTTTGTGTTGAAAGCCAGGCTCGCAATAGTGCCTTTTTATATGGGTTCCGGTCGGCAGGAAGTCGCCACAGAAAAACTTGAAGTCATCTTTTTTTACATTCGCGTTGTGTACTCGGTAATATTCCCTCTGAATTTTTTTGATTTCAGCTCTCAACTCTGACCGAGAAAAATCTTCTATGTAAAAGATTTCACCGCCGCCAATAACTTGTACTTCTGCAGAGTTGTTTGTCTCCTGTTCAATCGAATTTTCAGAATTTGGCTCCGAGCCTTCATAAGTAGGTGCGAAAAGCTGTGCGAATCTTATAGCAGCTTTTGATTCATCGGCCTTGCTATCTACAGTGCTGTCGTTGAGACCGAGTAGCCGTTGCTCTATGCCTGTAGACACAGGAACATATTGCGATATTCCATTGCCTGGTTTTTCCATCTCATATGACCTTTCCACATCGTCAGAACGTTCAGGGGCGGCCGCATTCTCAGCATCTTCGGTTAAACCCTGAGTACTACTTCTAGCAAGCGTCACGCTCTTTTCAATAGGGTGCTGCCCTTGATCTTCACGGAGAGTATCTTGGATTTCACCAATGAAGAACTCCGTCTTCGACGACTTCAATTCTGGGTAAATAACAGGCGCTGCAGCTTTTAACTTTACAGATGCTACTGCAGTTAGTTCCACTGAAGCTTGTAACAGCTTATCGTCGTGCGTTCCTTGATGGGCCTGCAATTCAACCGATGCCTCGAGGCTCTCAGCAGCAAGCCCCATCTCTGTAGGATTCAGCGAATTTGGGTTTTCTATTCTGTCCGTTTCTGCGGACATAGATGTTTCGCCGCTTAATTTCTCTGTGGCAATTTCGTACTTGAAACTTGGCGCAAGTAGAAAAGAGACACAGATAAATGAGAATGCGGCCCCCCGGCAAACACTCCTCGTTATTGAATTTTGCGCAGCATTCTCTTGCAATAGCTTTTCTATTCGCGCTTTCAGGCGAGAAGTATCGCCAACCATCGCAAATCCCCAGCGGTAGGGTTTATGGCTCTGCACTTTTTCTGCGCAGTTAATCAAGGCATTGGCTACAGCCGTGCTGCCGCACTGATTTTTTGCAGTCGCATCAGCGAGAAATTCAGAAATATTTTGCAATCGATGCTTGGCAACAAAAAATAGAGGTTGGAAAAAAAACAGGCTGGTCAGTAGGTGCAAGCCGAAGAGGGTCTGCAGGTCGCGCTCTTTAATATGACTGAGTTCATGCGCCAATAGACTCAGTAATTCGTCTTGAGACAGGTCACTTGTCCACTTGGGAAAACAGATCTCATTTCCGATTAATACTACTGGGCTGGCTATCTGAGAGGATTCAGTCAGTTTTAGAGTAACATCAATATCCATATCTTGGCGTAGCAAAACCAGTGCCTCATGGCGTCTATCAGTTGTTGCCAACAGATGCCGCCGACCTAATTGCCTCATTTGGCATACGAAGCCTGACAATTGGCGAATCAAAAATATTAGACTAATACTGGCCCAGATAGAGACTATCCAGTTTGCATGCGGCGCTTGCTGAATGAGTTGAAGAATTAAATTTATAGGCCCTGAAAATTGCGAGTGTGCGTAATCGTTGTTACTCGACATATTCAGAGTTTTTGATGAGCCTAATTCTGCTCGACTTTGTATTAAGACGTTTGATGCAGACGGGCTAATAACCCTCCTTGCTGCTGCCGCAGAATTTTCAAGCCGCGTGTCAGCATGGCTATTGTCTTCAACTCGCTCGAAATAATATGTCGGTGTAAAGGGAATATTTATAGGCAGCAAGAGCAGCAGAGAACAGAATATTGCTAGCTTCCATGCTTCTGCACAAAATCTAAAGTTCTGCGCCCACTGCCAGCGTTCTAACAATAGGGCAGCAGACAATAGAATTGTCGATCCAAACAAAAATCGTAATAGGTGCAAGCCGATATCAACTGCCAGAACTGATTCAACCATCACTTGGCTCCTTCTGAGCCAATTTACGAAGCTCCTTTAGTTCTGCGGGGTCAATCTCTCCCTCGCTGACCAAATGAGCAATTAATGCCTTCGAGTCTCCTTTAAACACAGTAGTAATTAGTGACTCGACCATTGAGCGCCGGATCGAACTCTCTTCTATCAATGTTTGGTACACACGTTCCCGTCCTGACACCTCCGAGGAAAACAGGCCTTTCTTCTCGAGCCGCGACAACAGTGTGGCAACCGTAGTGTGTGCTAAAGCCAAGTGGTCGAGCTCCAATTGCACTTGCCTGGCACTGGCTTTTCCCAGCTTATTGACCGCCTGGAATACCTGAAATTGTTGGTCTGTTAAGCGAGTTGCTTTCGTCATTGAATAGGTCTCTTTGATATCTACATCTGTAGTAGCTAATTACTACATGAGTAGTAGGAAGTGTCAAGAGAATATTATTGGCTGTATCACTGTGACTAGTACTAAATCTCTTGCTGGTCAGAAATAGCTTCAACAATTCTAACGCGGCAGAATGAGCGAAAAGTCTCCTTTGTTGTGAGCAGACAAAGGCGCGTATCCATAGATCTTGCATCCGTTCCCTGGATTGATTCTTTCTTTGGACAGATCCGATTTCTGGATAGACCCGCGTTCTTAATAGATCCGTTCTCTCAATAGATGGGTTCTCCGCTGTAAACCGATCGCTTAGCTCTGCGTTCTATTGAGTAACGGCAGGGGTATTGGACTCGAAATCCAACCCGAATGCCTCACTTTGTGCAGAGGAGACAAGACAATGCTGAGACTCTCACGGCTAGTATTCATAATGCTGGGGTTCATCTTGATAGCACCTGCAGCCTACGCGCAGGATGCCGAAGATTCACGGGAGCTCGAAGGCGAGAAGGCGCAGGAGCGCGAAGCTCGCCGCGAGGAGCGCCGACGACAAATCGATTCGCTAAGCGATGAGCAGCGCCAAGCGCTGCGTGAGCGTCGAGGCAATCGCGAGGCGAGGAGGGCGGGACAGGGCAGTAAGCGTCCACAGCGTCG
>NVUL01000085.1 GCA_002401885.1 SAR86 cluster bacterium | reverse complement strand
GTCAGAGTAAATATACAGTACTGTATATTTACTCTGACCCCAATTCTTGCCTCTATACAGCACTGGTGATTAGTACGTATCCTGTAGGAACTACAGGAACAAGAACAAATTGAACAGAGGCATGTATTGTGAAATCACTGTCGATCGGTGGCTTATCGGACAAAACGGGTGTCAATATCGAGACAATTCGTTACTACGAACGGGAAGATATCTTACCCAAACCCAGCCGCAGTGACGGTGGTCGAAGAATCTACGGCAATGAAGATGTGCGGCGTCTGAACTTCATTCATAAATGCAGGCAATTAGGCTTTTCTCTCAAGGAAGTTATTAGTCTGATGAGTTTGGTAGATACGGGAGACTACACGTGCAAGCAAGTGCATGATTTGACCTTAGTGCATGCAAGTGAAGTCAGCGAAAAAATTGAGAATCTAAAGCGGATGGAGCGCGTGCTGTTAGAAATGGCTGATAAATGTGGCAAGGGGAGCATCCCCGAATGTCCGATTATCGATAGCTTATTTCTCGAATAGCTCGTTCAGTTTCTGACTGTATTCTTCCGGCTCAAGCATACCCACTGATCTGTGCAACTCATGGCCCTCAGCACTCAGAATTACTAAGGTCGGCATACCAACTACATTGTAGTAACCGGCGACTTCCTCATGCTCATCCGTATCAACTTTTAGGAAAATGTAATTATCAAGAGAGGCCATGACAGCGGGGTGGCTAAATACACTTGCATCTAGTGCCTTACACGCGATACACCATTCTGCATAGAAATCGAGAAGTAGTATTTTTCCTTGGTCTCTAGCATCGATAAGCGCGGCAGCTACTAAATCGGGAATAGCGGTGTTATCGCCAAGCTCAGATTCGCTGGATTCAAGTTCGTTAATGCCGGGGCTGTATCCTAATTCAGTGATTGCTGCATACATATCATCTAGCGATACTTGGGCGGCATCATATTTAACGGTAAACGCATCTCTATCGAGAAACACCTCAACATTATCTTCTGTATCTATTCCTGCGAGTTCTGACAGAACCGCTACCACACTATCGGGTCAGCTTAGTCAAGTTACGCCGCCGACGCTTTTCATCATTCCTTCGACGAATAGGGTGACGCTTGATAGCTGGGCTTCAGCAGCCGATACGCGCACTAATGTAGACGCCAGCATAGACGCCATCAGGAGTGGGAAGACTAGCAGCCATTTGGATTTTGAAAATCGCATACAAATCAACTCTAAGAATTTTATGGATGGAGTACGTTTCAGTCTGTGGCCAAACATAACACCTGTACCTACTACAGATGCAAGGCTTGATTGTGTCGAGCCGAATTTGTGGATCAAATCGTGTAGAGGGAAAACTAGGTATCTCTGTCAGTTATGCATTCAAGCGGGCGGTGGAGGGGGGGCAGGAAAACTGAACTGTAGTCGGTGAGGCACTCACTAACGCTGTTTCACGCTCATTTAAACCGATGAGCGGGAGCGTAAGTGGATGATTAATAGAGGTATATCTATGCAAAAATTTGACTATCAAGATCACAGTCTCCATAAGGGAGGAACTAGGAAGATGAATCCAGGATTGGCAGTGATAGTGTGGGAAACCCAGAAGATTTCTGCAGGCTATACGTGAATGGAGCAAATACGAGCGTACCTATTAAAGCTAGCAATCGGACATAGATTTTCATTTTCTCTCAAATTTTGGGGTGAGTTGAATGTGCCCTAAATAAAGCAGCTGTAATCCTTGCGTATTAAGAATCGTAATTGCAATGGCTCATCAGGTTTTCTCACAAAAAAGACGGAATAATTGCTGCTGCAATGAAGGATAGTAGTGAACTACTGGAAGGAGTGGTGACATGGTTATACGTAGTAATTAAGAGGAAAATTCTACGGAAATCTAGATGGAATGTTCCTGGACAACGTGAAAGTGATTTGGTCATGGAGTGGGTGGGACTTAATTTAGCCCCACCCACCTCAAAAACGACTCTCTGAACTCAAAATATCCCGTCAGAATTTTTTAGGCATTTTTTTAACCTCCTTCCAACCAGCATCTTCGGGTGATATTAATTCCTCTACATATAAAACCTGCAGTTTGCTGGGCCCGTTATTCTGAATATAGACAGCGTTGTCATTCGGCGCATATTGGTCTGAATGACCCGGTAGAACATCCACGCTACGATAAAACATACTAGTTATCGTGATGTCATAGTTGGTAACGCGACCAGGAGGATTATTCGTATTATATACGTGCATAGTCGAGTTAATTTTCCCTAAGGAATAAGCTCGCCCATCAGGACTAATATTAACTACCATGGTATTTCTCCCCTTAGCTATTGGCCTTCCACAAATCTGTAATAGGTGTGACTATCGCACCAAGAATCTGAGGATTACCTGCTGCACATACAGATGATACGGTTACGTTTCCAGAGTCATCGAATGTGGTTGTTGTATTCCATCCACCACTGCCGCTAGCTTCAAAGAATGGCCAGATACCACCTTCAGCAGCTGCCTTGAAGGTTGTCCGGTCGCCAGAATCCAACTCACAGTTTGAAGTTAAACTAAGGTTAATTCCGTCCACGATGATTAGTGCGCCGGTAATTCTTGGTAAGTTGCCATTTGGCCCAAAAGTACTATTCCAGTTAATGGCATCACCGGATTTCCAGGTATTGTTGGACTTATCACTATAGCCCTCATGCAAGGCTGCCGAATTAAACCATGGCGTATAATTCTGCAACTCTACATCACCGCTTGGCTCATACAGTGGAGATCCAGAAAAATTTGCCACTTTATCGAAACTTGCTTCTATTTTTACTCCCGCTTGGCTGACTTGGGTGGTGTATTTATCATAACTGGAGTCACCTGCGCCTGCGAATATGTCAAAGAAACCTCCTACCTCAGTCTTAGCCCAAGTATGACTGATATCGCTACTGTCAGTTGAGCTATCAAGTGTTACCTTCCCCGGCTCTGACTTATTCAACGCGACTTGAAGTTGGTTATACGTCGTGGTGTATGCATATATCCCTGGATTTTTTGCCGCATACTGTAGTTGCAATAACATATTTTGCGCCACCACGATCGGATCAGTAAGCATCGACTTGTAGTCATTTATAGCTTTTGTGACAATGGATTGTTGCAAATTTACATTGGCCCAATTTGTAAATGCGTTTATCCATTCAAGTGGTGACGTTGGTATTGGGCTTATAGTTTTTTTGTAGTTGTTCCAAGCCGTATATGAACTTCCCATATCTTCTTCAAACTGTAATTGCCCTTGAGGGATCAAAGCACTCGAAACTCCTGCATAGTCTTGACTAAAATGATTCAACTGAGTCGGGTTGTAGTAGTTTGATATAGAGGCAGGAGGTACAGCATCAAAGATATTCCATAGCCATTCACTAGTTGTTCCCGCAGCTTCATAGGCCTGTATTAACTGAAAAGTGCTGGGATCTAAACCATTCCCCAATTGACTTACCAGTATGTTGTACCACTGAGAATTCAGTGTATTCATCGCATTTTGTGCAGCAGACATAATTGATTTCCTTTTTTGGAGTTTTTGTTTTGAAAATTCAAATTTAGAATTTTCGCCTCTGCTGACTTCAAACTATTGATGAAGTCAGCTCAGTAGAAACTGGGGTTAGTTGCATTCTGTATTCAGAACGACATCGTGGCGCCAATCAGTTCCTGCAAGTCCCAGGCAGCCTTTGTGTGTCAAAGACCAAGGAACATCTAAACGTTGACATCGATTGATACAGAAGTTAATGGGCCAAAGGATCAGAATATGATCTACAACTCGATATAGATCGAAGGTTCTAGATTAGATTACTTGGAGCCACATATAGAGCTTAGGGCCTAGTCCTTTAGGTTCTAACTGAACCCTGGAATCGATGGCATTTGGGGCTACTACCATGTAACGAGGATTAGCTGGAGGCTTGACGGAAATCGTGAGAGCGATAATGTGCCGCTGCCATGTACCGACGATCGACTTGAAATTTGGTTAGAATTGAATGCACATGATTCTTGACCGTACTTATCTCTACTGAGAGTATCCGGGCAATTTCTTTATTTGACAGCCCCTCGCTGATCAGCTCAATAACATCAGTCTCTCTGGATGTTAGACTTGAGATCGATTGTCCTCGAGGCTTGAGTTTATGGCAGGAATGATCTGGAACATCAGGCTCTTTAACTGAGACACGAGGTCGAAAATTACTAATGTATCGATTTAACATCCCCGCGACTTTTGGGTTGGGTAACTCTCCGCGGTACGCCCCCTCTGCAGCCTCTACTAATTGTGTCGCTGAATCTTCCGACGTGACATAACCGGCTACTCCATGCTTTGCGTATTGAATAATACTTTGCTCAGAAAGGGGCAAGCCCCATACAACAATTGAGAGATGGGGAAAAGACGCGCTAGCTAAGCGTAGATCAGCCATGTCATTCTGCGTAGTTACATCTAGAATTAGAACGCCTGGTCGAATAATTTTGAGCTCGGTAGTAGACGTACTTAATCTAGGGAAGATAAGCACTTCTGAAAAAGTTGCACAGTCTCTAAGTGACTGTGCAATTTTTTCTCGTACAAACCGATTACCGTGAATAACGGCAACAATCCTTTCTTTTCTTATTGTATCCATATATTAGCGCCTCATCAGGAAAGCACAGTAGGGTTTTGTTGACGTAACCACTTATACTGCTTGCAAAAATTTCTTAATGCAATGGATATCGTGGGATAAACTTTTGCATTCACTGAGGGGGTTGCCTACGAACAATACTGACAATCGATTAGAATTGGATTGTCTGATCAGTATTCCATTTCAACCGTTTTCCATCTCAATGGTGCTTGTCGATTTTGAGTAAAATTCTACTATTCCATTTATATTCAGAATTCTTTCTGAAGGAAACGCCATGAGAAAACGTATTTTATGTAGACACTCTCGGGCTTGTACCGAAGAACATATTTCGTAACACTCCGAATACTTACGAGGGTCTCTGCTAAAACCAGATAAATCCCGATAAATAGATCTGCCATCCATCAGTTCGAAGTAGATGAAGATCCAGGGGACACTCACAACTTAACAACTTAGTGATGCAGAGGGCGGAGAATACGCTAGAACATCTGGTATTTGCGGATATAAGCAGTTAGCTTGTCAGCTCCGCGCTATCGCTTAAGCACAGCGGGTATTACAGTTGGTTGCGCGTTGTATCCGGCGGTCCTTAGAACTGGATGCTTATAACAAGGCGAATTGTAAAAGGGTTCTGGCGAGTTTGATGGAGCGGCCTGCTTTTAACCCTGCCATGAAAGAAGGCGACTAAACTTTATGCAATTTTATGGGTTGGCCCAATGAGCAGCAAGATAATCGTCATAGGGGCAGGGGTGATCGGCGCGGCATCCGCTTTGTCCTTGCAGGCTGATGGCCATCACGTCACTTTGCTCGACCGTGAAGCACCTTGTGCTGGTGCATCATTTGGTAATGCTGGAGCGATAGTCAATGGATCCTGTGTGCCAACCGCGATGCCCGGCATTATTTTTGATGTGATGCGAATGGCTGTTCAACCACTATCCCCACTATCTATACGACCAGAGTATTTCCACAGAATACTCCCTTGGTTGCTGCGTTTTAGTTGGCAGAGTCGCCCCGCTGCTGCGAGCAAAAATGCAAGCCATCTGCGTGCTCTGACAAAACATGCTGTTGATTATTGGCGTCAGTTGGTAGATGAAACAGCTCTTACTGCATTCGTGGAAGAAGCTGGATGGCTTAAGGTTTACGAGGAAGAGGCAAGCTTCGCCGCTACTGCTAAAGCCAGAAAGCTCATGGATGAAACTGGAACAAGTTACGAAGTGTTGGGCCGCAGCGAAATTAACGATTTTGAGCCAAATTTGGCGCCGATTTTCAACTTTGGCCTTTACCAGAAAGATTGTTTACGAATAGTGAATCCACATAAGCTGGTGAAAGGGATGGTGGACTTAATGCTTTCCCGCGGTGGGCGGTTCAGGCAATTTGAAGTAGACCGACTCCAGCCTGAAGCTAATAAAGTTAACTTATCGGGTTCGGCAGGCACAATAACAGCAGACAAGGTTATTGTTGCAGCAGGTGCTTGGTCACGCTCACTCGCGGAACAATTGGGCGATAATGTACCACTTGATACAGAAAGGGGCTATCACCTAATGTTGTCCGAGTCGACGCGCGACTTGCTTAACGCGCCGGTAGTGAACGGTGAGTCATCCTTTGTTTTGTCGCCGATGGACACGGGAATAAGGCTGAGCAGTCAGATTGAATTTGGAGGGTTGCTGGCAGCGCCAGACTACTCGCGCGTACGAAGTCTGTTGCCGTTGGCAAAACGCATGCTGCCAACGCTTGATACCCACGAGCAATCGGCTTGGATGGGTTTTCGTCCATCATTGCCAGATTCGCTCCCGGTATTAGGGTTTTCGACTAATAGCGAAAATGTGCTGTATGCTTTTGGGCATCAGCATTTAGGCATGACGATGGGCGCTGTTACTGGCAAGCTCGTTTCAGACCTGATCGCAGGTAGAGACCCCATAACAGATATGATGCCTTTTAGGCCTAGCCGTTTTTGATGCGCTTTTAATGTAATATGGTGTTCCAGCAGCTTACGAATTTCCAATACAGCTAGAGGCGTCGCAACACACAGTATTCAATTCAGCCATCAATTCAAAAATAAGAGCTAAAAAATGGATGATTACGGCATTTTGTCACTTGTTCCAGCATTACTAACTATAGCCGTCGCGTTTTACAGCAAGAATGTGTTGCTGGCATTGGTGAGCGGAATCATTAGTGGTTCCCTTATTTTGGCCAGCTTTAACCCATTCAACGCCATGCAAATAGCCATCGAAAATCAGGTATTGAAAGAGGTGGTTAATGGCACTCAAATACAAGTTGTTCTGGTTATATTCATCATTGGCGGCTTTGTTAAGTTATTAGAAGTATCCGGTGGAGCAGGCGCATTTGCGCGAAAAGCATCCTCAATAGTCACCAGCCGTTCTAAGGCTCAGGTGATTGTGTGGTTGTCCGGGCTTGGAATATTTTTCACTGACTCCGGCAACAGTTTAATCATCGGCCCGTTATATCGATCAGTATTTGACGAGTTCAAACTCTGCCGCGAGAAACTCGCCTATATTCTCGATACAACCTCTTCACCCATTAGTATACTTATTCCCTTTATAAGCTGGGGCGCTTACATCATGTCTCTCATCGACAAGTCCTATGCCGAAATTGGACTAAGCGAAAATTCTTTTACTGTACTCATCAAGGTTATCCCTTATCAGTTCTATGCATTTTTAGCGCTTGCTACGGTGCCGATTATTATATTCATGAGAAAAGACTACGGTCCTATGAAGGTGGCGCAGGCACGTTATCTTGCAAAAATCGCCGCCGACGATGGGCCGCCCATCAAGGAAATACCACAGGAAAGCCCCATTGAGGATGAAGCCGAGATTACTGATGATCGTATTGGCATATTTCTCTATCCCCTGGGCGTAATGCTTTTTCTAATTGGGGGGCTTATAACCTGGCACGCAACACATGATGGGATTTCTACGGTTCACATCAGATCAACAATGGTAATCGCCTATCTTAGCGCGTCGTTGACTTGCGCAGAGATGATGCGTCGTTATCGCTCTATGTCCTATGCAGAATCTTTAGGTGTGTTTATAAAAGGCGCCGAATCAATGGTATACATTTCTATTGTGTTGGTGCTTGCCTGGTCATTGAGTTCTGTTAATGCCGATGTTCATACGGCTGACTATATAGCTTCATTAATTGGCGATTCACTGTCGCCCATGTATTTTCCCATGATTGTGTTTGTTCTCGGCGCGATAATCTCACTATCGACTGGCTCATCCTATGGGACATTTGCAATTTTGATGTCCATCGCAATACCTGTTGGGTTCGATCTTGGGGCATCAATGTATCTGACTATTGCGGCAGTGCTCAGTGGAGGGCTGTTTGGTGATCATGTCTCACCTATCTCTGATACCACAGTACTTGCCTCAGTGGGCGCAGAGTGTGCTCATCTGGATCATGTGACTACGCAAGCTGCTTATGCTGGAGTAACTGGTCTGGTGGCATTGATTGCCTACGGCCTGGCTGGCGCTTATGAGACGCCCATGGTGTTACCTGTCGCATTGGTGATGTTATTTATGATGATGTACTTTCTGATGCGAGTGTTTGGCGGTCCTGATAAAAGTATTTAGCAAGGCTAAGAATCGAGAAGGACACTCTGTAAGTTCCCTAGGAATTTGATGTAAAAACCTTATCGGCGTTGGCATCTGAGGGCGGAGGAAATTTATTGTCGCGGGACGATGACGGGTGAGGAGCAGGAATCATTGGCTCTGGTTATCTTGAGCAGGGCCAACTTTCTGGAAGAGCTGATGGAGCCAAGGTTGCAGACTTGGAAGTAATCGTCTTTGTGGTAGGGAGTAGCGAAGCTTTCAGTATTTTTCCCGGTGTATATCTTTCGAAATCCTGCTTCGCAATTTTGTCTCCGGGTAAATCCTTCGCCGCACGCTTTTTTGTGATATATCTCTACTTCACTGTCTGCTCCCGTCCAAACCAAGTGGGCTTCATAGCTAGAGAAGAGCCATAAGCCACTCCTTTTTTCCTTCGTGACCACTAATGTCAGTTCAGGTTTTCTCAGTACGCCGAAAGCGGACTGAGCAAGTAGGCTAGTGACGCCGCTTGAATCAGCAAAGATAACTTCAATATCGTAAATGCCTTCTCTAAACGACATGGAGGGTTCGCTACCGGAAAGGGTGAGTGTATTCCTGGTAAACCTGTTGGTGATGCGCCACAGAATTTTTTCACGAATTTCGGTGCCGTGAGAGTCTTCGGCTTCTGTTTCTATTTGAAATTGAATATCGGAATTTTCGAAATACTGTTCGCTCGCTTGCGGGGAAAGAATCTCAACTTCGTAGTTTAGATGCTCATTTGCAAAGGCTTGCGAGGATAGAATTATGAGGATGACTAATAATGCTGAAGGCAGTCGCCGGTTTTCACTCATGCTGTTTTGCTCATTGTGCGCTAAACGTTCTCTGTTATCCGGCAGGGCAATACAGTACTTGCTTTCCCATGCTTTCTTGGAGAGATAGACCCTGAAGGTATTGCAAAAATTACACCCGATAGAAAATTAGAGTGATACTTGGGGGCACTAAAGGCTTAATAACGTAACGAGTTCTCAACCGAAAAAATCTTGCTTAAGCTATTAGTACCCCCTTTGGCTTGCTAAGGTTCGTTTTGATTAATCTCATTGAGCGTGCCAGAAGGCACTCACCTAGAGATTTTCGGTTCCAACAAAAAGCCCGGCATTGCCGGGCTTTTTGATAAGACTATTTTGATAGAACGCTGCCATAGTGCAAGGTATTAATCCTCGCCCCCTGCAGCACTTCTTTCGGCTACAATTACTTCGTACTCTTCCTGCCCGAGGTAAGTCACATCAACCCAGTTATGGGTCATCTCGTCTACGGGTTGGTTGCCCTGACCTAGCCATTGTCCCGGGTCCGGGTTGTAAGGATCATCCCTACTATTAACTAGCGGCTGCGAGCACTGCGCTCGGCGACTAGTTTTTCGTATTCCTCTTGACCGAGATAGGTGACGTCTACCCAGTTGTGGGCCATCTCGTCCACGGTTCGGTCACCCCATCCCACCCACTGATTCGGATCTGGGTTGTAGGGGTTGGCCTCGGTATTGTCATGCCAGGCAGTGGTAATAATCACCGTACCCTTGGGTACTAAGGGTGCGGAGTCTTCTTCGTAGATGTAGTTAATCTGCCAGTTCCACTGGAAGTTATCCACGAACGAGAGAACTTCCCGGCTGCCGTTAGGATAAATAGCCTCCATGGACATAGCCTTGCCGCGCATATGCATGTGCGGTTGGAAATTCTCCAGTCGAGCCGGAGCCGGTAGTACAAAGGTGCCGCGGGTGACAGCTATCTCGCCGGGTGGAATATCCAGACTGTTAGGCCCTTGGGCATCGAACATGCTGAGTATGGTGCGGTGCTCTGGGGGTTCATCGTGAAACCAAACAGCCAACTCAACTTGCACATCGGGCACTCGCTCGCCATTGGCATGCATATGCATCTCCCAAGTGATTTGCGAGCCGGGCAACATCAATTTGCCGGTATCGGGACGGAAGACTTGGCCCGCCTTTCCAACGGCCCATTCCATAAATAGGTTCGGGCCAAAAGGAACCTCGACGCCTTCAGGAATCCCGGCTTTACCATCATCTTGCTGCACTAAAAATGCCAAGGAATGATGGACTACTTTGCGACTCTCCACATTCATAGGCCGTATCTCGATGGCCTTTACCCATTTAGCCTCGGTCAAGCCGGTGGGGGTGGTAGGTCGAAACCATTTGTCCTGGGTGACGGCAGCCAGATCGAATTTCTCTGACTGGACCACCAGATCGGGTGGTGCTCCCATCTCATTTTCCAAGCGCCAGATTAATGCATCATTGAATTCCCGAGCTGCAGGAGCCTCGCTCGGATTACCTTCTAGTGCGCCTTGGTCTACCCAGGCGAGAATGGTTTGTCGCTGCTCCGGACTCAGTCCACGGTCATTGGCAAATTCCTGCACACCTACATCGGGATTAACATGCCAAGGCGGCATGACTCGATTCTCTACCCGATACCTAATTATTGGTGCAAATATCTTTGCCTCGTCATAACTCAGCAGGGACATCGGCGCGATAGAATCTGGCCGATGACATTCCTGACATTTTTCCTGAAATATCGCAGCCACATCTCCGGCCCAGGTGACCTCACGTTGTGTCTGCTCCTGCGCCAGCGTCAGCGTGGGAAATGTCAGTACTGCAATGGCTAGTAATAAAATACCAGTCATGCGACTTTCTTTGATCCTTAATCTATTTTCGATCATCAGTCCTAGCCTCCGGGAGAGCATACTGTCTCCTTATTCATTCTGTATCGTTTAAACTTTTTAATTAGTGACACTTACTTTAACAAAACTATTCGTCCAACAGCACTGCGAATGGCCAGACATCTCAGGGCCAGCAATATCTGTAACCCGTACTCGCAGCAAATAATCCCCTGCCGTGCTGAAGGTGACTTCGGTGTTTGTCTGTCCACCATCCCCGGGCACTCTCGCCTCTGGCTCGCTGAATTCCACCTCACCCGGTCCCTGATGCTTAAACCAGGCGACATTTACCGGTGGTGTAAATCCTGGGCGCATCATAAACATGCCTGCAACACCGCTTATCTTGCCGTCATCGCTAGCCCAAACGTCGATGGACACAGGCTCGCCTACTTTTGTCTGTAACGGCCCCAAAGTAATGCCAGCGGGGCCATGGCCTATTGCTCCATCTTCCTGAAAGCGAAGCTCTGGTGGAAAGTTGCCGTTAGCATCGCCCGCAATCGCGTCGATTACATAATCGGAACTCAAGTTGGCAGGAATATGAAAGGTTTTACCTTGATTCTCCAAATGCCAGACAGGTTTATCAGTGGAATCGGCGGGAATATTCACGGTGAAAACTCCCCAGTGCCTGCCGGTCTCGAAACGCGTGGGCTGGCCTTGATTAGCTTCGCCTGCTGACAGGCCAAGAATCCGATTCGCCGACCCTATGGGAATATCGAGAACTTCTCGAGTGTTACGATTGTAGTAGCCGAATGAGACGGCTATCGTGCCGTCCTCATTCTCATACCAGCCTTCATATGCTGGCGTCACAGTTTGTCCTGCCCCAATACCGATGTCTTTGCCAAGTGGCAGTAGTTCTACGGCCAATGGTGTGCCCTGAGCCTGCACAGTTGTAGCTACCAACAATCCGCTCAATACCAGAGTAAGATTGCATAGTGTCGACATTAGTTTATTCATACGACCTCCTTGAACATTACGACCTGCATAAGGCCAGTTCGATACTGCTTTTTTGATAAAACCCGCCACAACAAAAAGGGTAACGCTAGCCTATACAAAATAGCGTGTTTGCTCAGATATTAATTGTCATTGTTATTATGAACTTAACGTATTAAGAGGCGACGGGGCCGAAATAATAGTGAGCTGCACACGCTAACAAAATTTCGCCCGGAGGGACAGAATTTTTAGCAGGCCAAATCAAAACAGCGCAGAGCGCGTATGCGGCCCCGAAGGCGGAGGATAAAGGGGGCGGTTGGTCGCATCAAGTAATGCGTCAATGAATATTCGAATCTTTAGATCTAGCTTTTGATGTGATGCCGATAACAATAAAAACTAACCCTATTGGAATAAGCTCAGACCTATCGTTGCCAAAAACACTAGGTAGCATGAGCAAAACTCCTCCCAGAATCCAAAGTTGTGGCGCGTATTTACTCATAATAGTTGCTTCCTTCCACCTAATTGTGTTCCCGCGAATTTTTCCTGTCCAGATCAAAGCGGCCAGCGTAACTTGATTGCTATATAACAGTTATCAAACAATTCTGACCCAAACTGCTGCTCGTCTCGCCGAGATGCTAACTAACCACAGCTAAAAGGGGGCGAAGGGATTAAGAAAAAATCCTTTCGCCCCCTGCTATTTATTGCTAACAATTAGAAATTATAGTTAAAAGAAATCGCACCATAATAGCCATTGTCATCGTCGACTATTGAGCTGTCTTTTATACTTGAATCAAGATAGCTAACGCCCGTTTCTAGATTGATGTCCCAGTGTTCGTTTATATCATATCTAGCACGGATGCCGGTTGAAGCGTTGATCGCCGAATCTGCGTCATAGGCACTACGAAAAACGTTGGCCTCAGCAGTACTCACGCCAAAACGGTGATTAACTTTGTTAGAACTCAACCAATTTACCCCAAGAAACGGATTGATATTCCAGCCTCCTGCTGAAAGGTCAAATGTGTAGCGTAATGAGGCGCTTTCGCCATCATGTTCATTGCCCAAATCGGTTAACAAGGTAAAATTCAATCGGCCAAGGTCGGTAGTGTGATTAAGATAGAAACCTCCCTCTACGGTACTGTCTCTTTCAATGAGACCAGCAAGAATCTCGTTGTTCCGGTACTCGCTGGCATCACCCAAGAAACTCTCGTCGACTCTGGCTGTCAATCCTCCGCTAAGTTTGTTTCTCTGAAAAACTGAATAGTTGATCGAGCCATTCTTCAGGAAAAATTTTTCGCCGTTATAAGAGATTCTCGGTAACAAAAATGTTTCTCTGTCTTCTCCTGCATAGATATTGCTGCCGCTCCCACTAATCGCTCCGAGGACCCAAGTGCTGTCGCTGTCTCCTGGCCCGATAGCATCACTGGCATACGTGGCTGAAGAGAGAGCAAGGATGCCGCCTGTTAGTGCGAGTAGTTGTGTAAATTTTTTCATTGGGTAATTCCCTATTAGTTACTGAGTATTTCGGTATTGTGAGCTCAGAATGCATAATTAAAAGAGTGTTCGGTACGAATAGAATCTTGACGATTCGCTATCGACGACGGGACTATATACAGTTCTATCTGAATGAGAACTGAATGCCATATAAACGAATGAAGGGGGCAGATTAATTTGAGTGTTTTCTAATTCTAAGAAAAATAAACTTGTCCCCTTTTACATTAGTGGCTAGCTTACCGGGACTCCCTCGGTTGTACCCTCGGCTGTACCTTTGCGTGAACTGATCCAATACTGGGCAACAGCGAGATTAAATGACCACGACAGCCAATATACTGTTTGAGACGTTGTGACCTCATCGAGCACACTAGCTAGTAGCGGCGACATCAACCTTAGAGTGACTGCTGCATAGGTCAAAGCGAAGCTGCGAATCATCCACTGTCGGTGGGCGGCAATATTGCCGTTACGAGCGTGGTTTACCGCCAGCAAGGTGAAAGACCACCACAGCGTGCACAGTGTAGCCAGGCCCACTGTGCTGACAACTCCGCCGAATGCGTGCCAGGCCATATAGTAACCGCCAATACTGCTAATGATGACGGCTAGGAAATACAAGCGGCCGAGATAGCGATGCAAGGTGCGGTTTTTTCTGTAAATCATAAACTGTATCGGCGAAATCAGCAGCGCGACTCCAGCCCCAACCACATGCATGAAGATGAGGACTTGGGACATATCCAAGTAACGCCGATGAAAGTCATCCTCCATGCCGGGCAGGATAATTGGAAACGCGATACCGTACATCGCTATGGCCACGGCCAACACAACACCCAAATAGAGTGGCCCCTCTCTAGTAATAAGTTGTCTGGATTGTTGGTTCAACTCAGCCATTGATTCAGTCATGATGACTCCTTGCTAATATTTACCGTTTAACACCGCCGCCATGGGAGGTGATCAGGGTTCTATTTCAGCAGGGTTTTGGGGAGTAGGGGGCTCGCTCGTGCCAATTGGACGTGCAATGCGGCCGGATCGGACGGTGCCGGGCGGGATCGGCAAGTATTAGGGCAGGTTCCTGTTACGAAACTGCGAAGGGGTCATGCCAGTATGTTTTTTAAACACTGAGTTGAAGGTGCTCTTGGAGGAAAATCCGGCCTCTAGCCCTAAATCCAAGAGTCTAATGTCGACGTCCACTTTGAGTCTCTGGCAAACGTAGTCTATGCGAAAGCTATTTACGAAATTGTAAAAATTGCGGCCTTCCTCTTGATTTAACACTTCGGAGAGATGGTGGGTGCTAATTCCAACGGACTCTGATAGCCGTTGCAGTGATAGCTCACTTTGCAAAAAAGCCTGTTGGCCATTCATGTAGTGAACCACCGTAGCAAGCAGGTTGCTGCGAGTGTCTTCATCGAGTGCGCCTGCGCCTTTCGCGTCCGATGCGCTGTTTGATTCGAGAGATTCCTCTTGAAGGGGCACAGCTATTTTAAATAGCGTTGGATTACGCCACTGGGCCATACCAATGGTGTAGATTAAAACCACAATAAGAAAGTCTCCAACGATGACCACAACAAAACTATCAGGCAGTACAGCTGCAGCCGCCTTGGTGCTCCAGATAATGAAATTGAAACCCTGCACAATCCACAGCCAGTCAAATATATCCGGGTTGAAGTTGGCGAGATTATTCTGTGCTAACTGTTGGTAGCGATAGATTAAATGGGCAGTGAAGCCAGCGTAGATAAACGCCTGTGCGTACATAGTAAACGTAGCTAGTGTGAAGCGTACTGACTCTATCACAGTACCTTGCAAAACCAATTGCTCTAACAGGTCCGGAGCAAATATCAGATCAATATTCAATAGATAACAACCGGCAACGGGTAGCAGATGCAGTAGGTCTTTCGTGCAAAATCTGTCATCCAGCACAGAATGGCGACAATACAGATACAAGAGCGCTCCGAAGCTCGCTGGCAAAAATCCTGTCCATATAATCCACAGAGTGTAAGGTGCGAACTCGCCACTTTGTGTAATCAGCATCGAGAAAAGTCCGGACGCCAGAAAAACACACCAGCAAGCTAAAATACGGCTGGCATAGCTGACATTGGGAGTAAATAGGAGTAAGCCGGATAAGAGCAAACCCTGAAAAGCGCCAATGGCGTATAAGTACTGTAGAAGTATGGGCATAGGGCAAGCAGTGTAGTTCAGATTCTAGTTTTAGTTAAATACTTCAGCCCTTAAGGGCCCTGCGGTCAATGCCATTCTGTTATATTCGCCCTAGCATGAATAACAAATTACCCATACAGCGTATTCGCTTCCGCTTGGCAATACCCGCTGAAAAATACCTAGCTTATTATCAGGGGAATGCCAAAGACATTGCTGTGCACTCTGAAGACAATAGAAATGTGAGGTTTCCAGCTAGTGCTATTCGGCAGTTTCTTACGCACGATGGCATTTTCGGTCGATTTGAAATTCAGTTTGATGAAAATAATAAGCTCATTGGGGTTAGCCTGATCGACTGAAATTGTTTCATTTTTCTCCATAGAACTAAAAAAGCACGGAGGGATCTTAAGTTAAGTCCCTCCGTCACTTTTTCAATTCGGCATCGCTACTGAATACCCTCGGTCGCTGGGACACGGGATCGATAAATCGTAATTCCTTCGCCAATAGCTGTAATGGCCGGGCATAATCATCTACAGATTTGGGCTGCAAGAGAGGGTAGTAATTATCGTGCAAAATAGGAAAACCCAAGGATTGCATATGAAGACGCAACTGATGGGTTTTCCCAGTAATTGGCTTTAACTCGAATAGCGCCTTTTCTTCGTAATGCTCCAGACAGCGAATCACCGAAGAGCTATTCGCTTCGCCGTCGACAATCTGCATGCGAAAACGGATAGGCGATGGCGCTATGCGATTTTTGATCTGCCATTCTTGGCCAACTAAATTTTCTGCACCCGCGACTTTGGCAATGGCGTGATAGGTTTTGTGAATCTGCTGGGTTTTGAATAGCCTGTGGTATTGCTGACGCGTGTCCGGCTTTACAGAAAACAGCACCAGTCCCGCCGTTGCTCTATCCAGCCGATGCAAAGCTTGCAGGTCATCCAAACCAGTCTTGTCGCGAAGTCGATGTTGTAGGCATTCATTGACATAGATGCCCCCCGGCGTTACCGGCAGGAAGTGGGGTTTGTATGCCACCAGAATATGCTCGTCCTGAAACAGGACTTTCTCCTCGAACGGAATCAGCGGTTCATTCTCAACTTCTCGGTAATAATAGACACGTTGCTGTGCTTGATAGGCCGAGGTGGCCGAAACTAACGTGCCGTCATGCCAATGCACCTTGCCTGCCGCTACACGCTGGTGCCAGAGCTTGGGTTCGATGTCAGGGAATTTAGCGATAAGATATTCCAAGACAGTTACCACGCCTGGGTTTATCTGCGGCAGGCTGAGCTTCGAAGGATATTTGGAGATGCCCATAGTGTTGCCAGCGTCTGAAACGAAAGGATAAGAGTGGTTTGTTTCTGGGCGTGTTGCAAGTGCCGAGGGTTTCTGAAGATCAAACTGCTCCAACCCTGCCAAATGCCCCAAAAGATGGGTCAAATTAGTCCCCCAAATAGAGGGCTGAAAATTGCAGAAACCCCTCACCTGGTGTAGCTTCTGGAAGGATCAGAATAACAATTAGAGTCCAATACCAGCTATGCCTTCCCATAAGACACTACAAGCGCCAGTTACTGGCTACTACACCTCAGCTTTGACAAGGCGTGTGGGCCGATGAGCAGCCGTCTCAGAGTCGGTATTTCGGGCCTGATTTTGCTATTTGGCGCAGTCTCCGCAACACTTTTAACAAGTGAATTTCACCCTGCGCAGGGTGCCACTGAAGACCAGCAAACTTTCGCCGCCAATGATATGCAGCAATTGGTAAATTCCTATTGTCTCGCATGCCACAACAACACCTTAGCCACTGCGGATTTCTCGTTACAGAATGTAGACTTCGCCAAGCCTGCTCTTCATGCAGATGCGCTTGAGCGAGTCGTCAAGAAACTTAGGGCCCATATGATGCCCCCAGCCGGCATGCCTCGCCCGGAATTTGAAACGTATCAGCTAATGACCGATTGGTTAGAGCGTGAGTTGGATAATGCATGGGCGGCTAATCCGAACCCTGGGCGGGTCACTCCTCTTCATCGTATGAATCGCTACGAGTACAACAACACCATCAATGCGTTACTAGGCCTGGATGTAGATGTGATGAATTCTCTGCCGGGTGACCCAACTGCAGATGGTAGTTTCGATAACATGGCCGCTTCTCTGCCTTTTTCCACTGCACATATGGAACGTTACATGTCGGTAGCACGACAAGTAACGCGGTTGGCTACTGGTTTGCCTCCACTTGGGCCGACTACTACAACCTA
Source organism: SAR86 cluster bacterium (assembly GCA_002401885.1). GTDB lineage: Bacteria > Pseudomonadota > Gammaproteobacteria > Pseudomonadales > Pseudohongiellaceae > UBA9145. Next base: position 1,115 of record NVUL01000085.1, on the reverse strand, counting down.
TGAAGTGCCGCTGTTTATGAAACAGAATCAGCGCCAGAGCAACGACATGCCATTCGGTTCTCGGGGAGGAGTGTCGGTTAATCACAATTTCCCTGCTAGTGGCGAGTATCAATTCCGTGTTCATTTGGAGAGAAATTATCAGGATTACATCAAGGGATTAGGTTGGCCCCAGCAATTGGAAATTCGTCTTAATGGTCGACTGTTAGAGCGTTTTACCATCGGTGGCGAAGCTCCTGGCACACCTGCTCCGTTAAGCTTCAGCGGAACCGGTGAGCCTGGCACTATAGATTGGGAACAGTATATGCTCACCGAGGCTGGAGAGGGGCTCGAAGTCCGTCTACCTGTTGAAGCTGGGCCTGCTCAGATAAGCGTGTCTTATATCAGGCAGTTGATCGAACCGGAATCCATTCCCCAGCCGGTTCAGGGTGGTCGTCTGTATGCCAACGATGAAGCCTATCTCGATTATCAGAAGATTTATGCGCTGGAGGTTAGTGGTCCCTTCCAAGCGTCCCAGCCCGTCTTTTCTCAAGCCAATAGCAATGAGTCACCCAGTCAACAAAAAATATTCTCCTGCCATCCAGACCGTGGAGCTGAAGAACTAAGCTGCGCTACAGAGATTCTTTCAACACTGGCGAGACGCGCCTATCGACGGCCCGCAGGTGATCAGGATCTTGACTTGCTTCTAGGTTTTTATTCTCAGGGGCGGGAGACTGGTGGAGATTTTAATAGCGGGATTCAATTCGCTCTGGAATTCATGCTCAGCGATCCGGATTTCCTGATCAGGAGCTACAGTGATCCAGCGGATTCGGCGACCGGTGAAACGTTCCCGCTCAGTGACTTGGAGTTGGCATCACGTTTGGCCTTCTTTCTGTGGAGTACGGCGCCAGATGAGCAGCTACTAAATCTTGCGGAGCAAAACCAGCTGAGCAATCCCGAAGTATTGGAACAACAGGTTCGCCGGATGCTGGCTGATACTCGCGGCGTCACCACATTGGTTGAGGACTTTGCTGCCCAATGGTTGAACCTCAGGCGACTGGATGAAGTGCAGGTCAATACCGTGGTATTTCCAAATTACGATCTGAGCCTGATCGAGGGCTTTCGCCAGGAGACTCAAC
>NVUL01000084.1 GCA_002401885.1 SAR86 cluster bacterium | reverse complement strand
GTCCGGGATAGCTCATCTTCCCAGTTGTCACTGCGTCTGAAATCCTTCTCCCAGGAACCGGAGAAATCGAGGCGTAGAGGAAGGTCTAAGTCGAGTTGCGGCAGGCTATCCTGGCTGAATGCCGAAATGCTTAAAGTCAGGCAGAGCGTAGCGATTATGCTGACAAGGGGACTGATTTCATGGCCTAGCTTGTGCACTACATTCTCAACTTTGATTAACATGCGCTTCGACTTACCCTCCTGATTTAGTGTCTCTAGACTTATCTTCTCTACGCTTTTTCTCGTAGCTACGTCTTATACGCTGCATCGAGTAAAACCACTCAACAGGCAGTGCCCCTGCGAGTCCAGACAGCTCAGAGAAGTGTTTACTTTAAACTAGTTGGACGCGAATCGAAATAAGGCCGAGCCGAGAGAGCCATTGGACATTCTGTCTTTAGGCTCTTATCCTCCAATCATCTATCGATGAGTTGATCAATTCAACCCAGCCCAGTCAATCAATGCCTCTCCGGCTAGGAGCTTCCACATGCGCCGCCATCAATGCCTGCAATCACTATTGCCGTTTCTCGCCAGCCTGACATTGGCCGGCTCTGCCTTTGCTCAACAAGATTTTAGTAGTGTGGAAATTGTCCCCCACCATGTAGCGGGCAGTGTCTACTACCTAGAGGGCCGTGGAGGCAATATCGGGCTGTCCATCGGTGAAGACGGTATCGTTATGATCGATGATCAGTTCGCGCCACTTACCGACAAAATAGTTGCTGCCATTCGCAGCCTATCCGGCGGTGAGATTCGTTTCTTGATAAATACCCATGTTCACGGTGACCACACCGGTGGCAACGAGAATCTCGGCAATATGGGCGTATTGATTCTCGCGCGCGATGAGGTGCGGGTTAGGCTTGCGCAACAGGCGCCGACCGCCGCGCTACCGGTTCTCAGTTACAGCGATGCGATTACGATTCACCTGAATGGCGAAGAGGTCTATGCCTTTGCAGTGCCGCCAGCACACACAGATGGTGATACTTTTGTCCATTTTAAAGATTCCGATGTGGTGCATACCGGTGATGTATTTCGAACTACTGCCTTTCCGGTAATCGACACGAATAATGGTGGTACCTTAAAAGGCACGCTAGAGGCGCTTGGTAGACTAATCGGAGTTGCCGGCCCGAACACGAAGATCCTTCCCGGACACGGCGTAGTTTCCAGCCGCGATGATGTCATGGGGTTTCGCGATATGGTGTTAGATGTGTCGGGACAGGTTGCAGACCTGCTGGAGATGAACATGTCCTATGAACAAGTCAGCGCTGCAGACCCTACTGCAGCCTACAATGCACAATACGGTGATCCAGATCGATTCCTGCGTGCGCTGTATACCGAACTTGGTGGAGAATTTTAATTTGAAAACTCCTGCGAAGCTGATTCTGTCCGCGCTAGTGATTGTGCCGGCGTTTGCATTCGAGCAAATAGCTGCGGCTGAAGAATTAACAGGCACTGAGCTAGTAACCGCCTTCTGGTCTGCGAGCACAGAGGTGGAGATAGAAAGCAGCAAGGTAGAACTTATCGCGGCGGCATCGAATATCGAAACGCTTTACCAGTGGCTAGATGCAGGGCCCGCCTTCGCACAAGATGTTGCGCTTGGGCAACAGGAAAGCGCTAGAATCGATCTCGATGGAACGCGTTATCCCTTCGTCTATCTGATCCCAGAGACTTACGACGCGGCACAAAGTTACCCTGTTGAATTCATGCTGCATGGCGGGGTTAGTCGGCCGGAATGGGAGCCAGGCGGCGAATGGTGGCGGCGCGGATACGATTCTCTCAAGAAGGAAGATCGAATCATAGTTGTGCCAGCGTCATGGAATGCAGCGTTCTGGTGGTACGACAATCAGGCGGACAATCTGCCTGCAATACTAAGAGAGCTAAAGCAAACTTATAACATTGATGACAATCGGGTTACCTTGAGCGGAGTGTCTGATGGTGGTACCGGAGCCTACTTTTTTGCCTTCAAGCAATCGACGGAATGGGCCGCATTCTTGCCCTATATTGGACATCCTGGAGTGCTCAGAAACCCGCAGGGCGGACCTGGGCATAAGCTCTACTTCGAGAACCTGATGAGCAGGCCTCTCTATATCGTTAATGGTGAGAGTGATCCTCTCTATCCGGTTTCGTCTGTTATGCCATTTATCAATATTCTGCAAGAAGCGAACATTGATCACGTGTTTAGAGCAATAGAAGATGGCGGGCACAATACGAATTGGCTTCCCGACGAACAACCCATGATCGAGCAATTCAAACTCGATAATCCTCGTGAGCCGTTTCCATCAGAGTTGCGTTGGGTTGCTGACCGCAGCGATCGTTACAACCGCAATCTATGGCTGCGAATCGAAGAGTTGGCAGTCGAAGGGCAGCCGGGGATCATGACTGTTAGCAGAGAGGGCAATAGTTTTGCCATTACCGCGGAATCGGTCGATGCCTTCACTCTCTTGTTAAATCCTGAACAGGTGGATTTTTCGGAGGAAGTGCGAGTAGTTGTTAACGGGCGTCTCTTATTTATAGGCCGTGTTGAAGAAGATATGAATACACTATTGGATTGGGTTGTGAGAGATCGCGACAAGTCATTGCTCTATACTGCGGCCCTCAGCCTGCGGGTTAATCCATAATTTTTCGGATGTGGGATTTACATCCGAATCTAATCTTAAGAGAATGGTCCTCTGCATTGCGTAGTTAGCTATGTTCATCACTTACGGCAATTGGCGCATTGGCCGACCATAGGAAAAATAGGAGGTAACTTTGGGACGGAATATTCGACGCAGCATAGATGTGGGTCTCACCGGGCTTGGCATTGGAGTTATTTTTACAGCGGTGCTGCTTAGCTCCTCGCTAACAATTCAGATGCAACTTCCCATAGCACTGGTAGGTGTCTTGTTAATGGAGGCAGGTGTTTGGGGTCTGGCCAGCAAAATATTTCCTAGCGAGAGACGTTATATCGATCTCAGAAAAGAGGGAGATTACATCATTCAGCTTATTCGCCAGCTCAATGCCGCTGCGGTGGCACGTGAGCGAGGCGCAGATGTGGACGGGCGCTTCCAGGCCACACTTGACGAAATGCATGACTCCATAAAGCGCATGGCTGAACTGGCTTCCCGTGAAAGCGGCCCCCAAGCAACATCAGCTTAGCAGTACCCCGATTTTCCAAGAGCTACCCCTAGGTAGCTCTTCAACTAATCCCCTCAGTTATTCATTTGTCCACCGCTGATATTCATCAGGGTGAAAATTTAGCCTGTAGTTAGTACACTCAATCCCTATGAGTCAGAGAATCCAACTAGGCATGCTTAAGGTTGACCTGCTTCTGGCGGAGTTCGTCAATAAGCAGCTGTTGCCACAGCTCTCGCTAACTGAGGCAGATTTCTGGGCAGGCTTTGAGTCGATAATCGACCAGTTTACATCCCGCAATACGGCCCTGTTGGCAGTGCGCGATACGCTTCAGGCGCAAATCGACGAATGGCATACAAGCCATAGAGATACCCCCTTCGACTCTATCGCCTATGTGCAATTTCTGCGCGAAATAGGCTACTTGGTAGAGGAGGCCGATGATTTCTCTATCTGTACGCAGAATGTCGATCCCGAAATCGCGACCTTGGCCGGCCCGCAGTTGGTGGTGCCCCTGAAGAATGCACGCTTCGCTTTAAACGCGGCGAACGCCCGTTGGGGCAGTTTGTTTGACGCCATCTATGGTTCGGATGTAATCCAAGAAGTTGATGGTTGTGAGCGCACCCAGAGCTATAATCCGATACGTGGACAGAAGGTCATCGCCTTCGCGAAGGGTTTTCTCGATAACGCCTGCCCACTCATAAATGCCAGCCATGACCAAGCGCGGGCTTATCGAGTTATCAACGGCCAGCTCTTAGTGGAAATGGATCAGGGAGTAACGACTCTGGCAGATTCAGATCAACTACGCGGCTATCGTGGCAAAGCTGACGCACCCGTATCGCTATTGATTGTAAATAATGGCCTGCATATTGAGATTCTAATAGACCGTGACTCTGAAATTGGCAGCACCGATCCCGCTGGCGTTAAAGACATCAATCTGGAGTCAGCACTCACCACGATTCAGGATTGTGAAGATTCCGTTGCCGCAGTAGATGCCGAAGACAAGGTAGAGGTATACCAAAATTGGTTGGGGTTAATGCGCGGAGACCTAGCGGAATCGTTCGTAAAGCAAGGCTCACAATTGACTCGGACTCTCAACCCCGATCGAGAATTTCAGGGCGTGTCAGAAGGAACGATTACTCTGCCCGGCAGGAGCCTGCTGCTAATAAGAAACGTCGGTCATCTGATGCGCAATAGCGCCATTCTCGATAAGAACGGCGAAGAAATCTATGAAGGCATTTTGGATACTGTTATCACCAGCGCAATTGGATCAATAGATGTAAGAAAGAACAACAAATTGCGAAATTCGCGAACTGGTAGCATCTACATCGTCAAACCAAAAATGCACGGCCCGGCGGAGGTTCAATTTACCTGCGACATGTTCACAGCCGTAGAAGAATTTCTAGGTCTCGATGCAGATACACTGAAGATTGGCATCATGGACGAGGAGCGACGCACTAGTGTAAATCTCAAGGAATGTATACGTGTTGCTACGAATCGCGTTGCGTTTATTAATACTGGATTCTTAGACCGTACCGGCGACGAGATACACACCAGCATGCAAGCTGGTGCGATGGTTCCAAAAGCAGAGATGAAATCTGCATCCTGGATTTCCGCCTACGAGGATCGCAATGTAGATATAGGCCTCGCCTGTGGATTGCAGGGCAGGGCTCAGATCGGTAAAGGCATGTGGGCAATGCCTGACCTCATGGCGAGGATGTTGGATGAGAAAATCGCTCATCCGATGTCAGGTGCAAACACCGCATGGGTGCCATCGCCGACCGCGGCAGTGTTGCATGCGATGCATTATCATTACGTAAATGTTTTCGATCGCCAGCTGGAGCTTGCACAACGTCCTGCCGCGAAACTAAATGACATTCTCACCTTACCTATTATCAAAGACCCCAGAGCAATGAGTGCTGATTCTGTGCAATTGGAATTGGATAACAACTGCCAGAGTATTCTAGGCTACGTCGTGCGCTGGGTGGATCAAGGTATAGGTTGTTCTAAGGTGCCCGATATTCATAACATTGAATTGATGGAAGATAGAGCTACGCTTCGTATATCGAGTCAACATATCGCAAATTGGTTGCATCATAATGTCTGTACATCGGACCAAGTTCGGGAAACGCTAGAACGCATGGCGCAGATCGTTGATCGGCAGAATGCGAATGACCCGCTCTACCGCGCGATGGCTCCTAACTTTGATAACTCGATTGCCTTTCAGGCGGCCTGCGATCTGGTTTTCGATGGCGCGAATCAACCAAACGGTTATACAGAACCTAGATTGCATGCAAGGCGGCGAGAGCACAAAGCAATACAGGACTCCTCGACTATTTGATTCGTATCCAAGAATTTCTGAATGACGTTTCTGCTGGGCATAGAATAAGAGAATAAGAAAGTTGATTGCGTGAAAGAGTTTACTATTCGACAGGCCACACTCGCGGATGCAGATGCACTGCAAGAATGCATGATGGCTGCCTATTCGGTCTATTTGGAAACCCTGAAAGAGATCTCGCTTCCACCGCTAGAGGTAGACTATGCCTCCGAGATATTGAACTATCCTACGTGGGTTGCACAGCGCGAAGGAAAAATTGTGGGCGGTCTAATTATGACCTTCGAAGAAAGTTGTGCGGTGGTCTCGAATATTGCGGTGCATCCTGCGGCTCAAGGAATCGGTCTAGGACGTGCGCTTCTCGTTTTTGCCGAGCAACAAGCGAGAACAAAAGAAATCACTCGAATGCGACTGGCGACTCATGTATTGCTTACGGGTAATGTTTCGCTCTACCAACATCTCGGTTGGAACGTGGTCGATCAAGACAGTGTCCGCATCACCATGGAAAAACAAATTTCGTGATTGCTCTAAGCTGTGGAGTCTACTAATTAGACTTTCTTAAAACACTCAACACTAGGCTGAGACTCAGACTTCCGAGCGCCACTATCGCGGCACTATAGAACAGTAGGAATTTGGCTGGCGTTAGATAGGTTTTTGCAGGCAACAGCGTCTCGTTACCCAAAAGTGCGATGAACTGAACGGCATTCTCTGTCAGATCAACTGGAATAACGAGGAAGGCTGGAGCTGCTAAGTAAAGGGCAAACTTCCCGCCGTACCGCAGGCACAACCCTAGAAACAAGCCACCATAGGCGAGAGGAAAAGGGACATCCAACAACAGGGTAATCCACATATGCGCCCGTTTCTGCTGTGCAGACATAGCCTGCAGCAGGTCTTCGGACGCCGCTAAGCTGGTGCTGACATCGAGCAACGCACCACCAGCCAACGGCGTTGCGAGTTGAAATCCTACAGCCAGTGCAATAGTGGCCAAGAATAGGACCCAGAGTGTTTTACGTTGTTTGAGTAACAATAGCATCGAATGATTCTAGAAGAGCAGCAACGACTATTCAATTCGTTAAGTACGTATTCTGTAGCAACGCTATTGTTATGCAGCACGCCGATTTCGAGTGTGTGCAAATTTCACTTGGAAATGGTCGCTAACCAGAGTAGCTTTTAGCGATTACCTCCTAACACAACCAATAAAAATGAGGAAACAGAATGAAGCGCAGAATAGCATCTATCCTGGCTTTAGCAGCTACCAACTTGCTGTTGGCCCCAGTACTACAAGCGCAGGAGTCCGCATTTCCACGCACAGAATATGGCCATCCCGATTTGCAGGGTACCTATACCTTTCGCACACTCACTCCTCTTAATCGCCCGCCGGAACTTGCCGACAAGGCGACATTGACTGCAGAAGAGGCTGAGGAATGGGCTAACTTCGAGAACCGCCGTCAGAATCGCGATCTCATCATCGATTCAGTAGGAGGGGCCGGCTATCCGCCGGGCGTCATCTCCTACAACGAATTCTGGTATGAGCGCGGTGTTGAGACGATTGCCGATCGCCGCACCTCGCTTATCTACAATCCAGCGAATGGTCGACTTCCGCAGATGAATTCCGCAGGGCAGACCCGGCGCGCGATGGTCGCGGAGAATAGAAGATTGAGTCTTGGGCCGGAGGCTCGCACGCTAGCCGACCGTTGCCTGATGAGCAATGGTGCAGGACCACCGATGGTGCCGGGTGCCTACAACAATAATATGCAGCTGGTGCAGACCGAAGATCACATCGTGATCCTAAATGAGATGATTCACCGGGCACGCATAATTCGCCTAGACAGTGAGCATCATACGCGGCAGATTAAATGGGATGGAGATTCGATCGCCCATTGGGAAGGCGATACGCTCGTCGTCCATACGCAGGATTTCTACTACTACCAGACTGCCCGGGGCGCATCTTCAAGCATGCGCGTGACGGAGCGGTTCACACGTGTCGATGAGAATACACTCGACTATGACTTTACCGTCGAAGACACTGAGACATGGGATGTATCTTGGTCAGCTAAGGTGCCAATGCGCCGAACCGACATGCCGATTTATGAGTATGCCTGCCATGAAGGAAACCATGGGCTCGCGGGAATACTCGCAGGGTGGCGTCGCTATGAGGCGATGGGCATGAATGGCGATGGAACGCCAAAGGAAGCTGGTTCGCCCTAGGACTAATCCTCAAACTAAAAAGGGTCGGCTAAGCGCCGACCTTTTTTAAACTTTAAACTAGTTTTCGCTATCCAGCTCTTCCAGTTTTCTGGCCCCAGCCAGAATGCCTATCATTCCGTAGTTGCCTTCGTGGCAAGCGTATTCGTAAATTGGTTCGTTGATTCTCGACAAAGGGTATTCGCCGCTGAACGTCGAAGTAAAAAGCGTCGGGTCGTCTACAGTAAATCCGTAGATCAATTTATTGCCGGACTCGCGACGGAAGGTTTCAGTGATGGTCATGTTGTTAACCGGCATGCCCCGCAGTGTGTGCCAGTTGTTGAAGTACTTGGTCTCGACAACGAGGGTATCACCCTCCCAATGACCGATAGAGTCTCCCATCCATTTGCGGTGTGTCTCGGCAGCGATGGATCGCTCATCGGTAATCCTAACGATGCGAGTATCGTGAACCATCTCAGCCGTAATCGTCACATAGCCAGGTGATTGCGTGAACTGCAGGTGGCTGTTGTAGATAACAGGGCTCATTACCGGGCCAGCCGAATTTCCGAAACCGACGAGGCAGCGCTCACCAAGCCCGCGACCTTCGGGCCCGTCGCTAGTTCGTCCGGGTCTGCCTCCACGGAACTCTGCCATGCGCGCATCGAACCCGGCAGTTCGTTCGGGCATGCGGCCATTTGCGGGGTCGATGATCGCGGACGTTCTGAATTCACCATCTATTGTAGGTATAAACTTCGCATCGTCACGCCAGAACAGATCGTAGTTTCCGATCGGGGGGAGTGACTCGGCCACGACAGGAGGTGGCCTGTTCGGATCGAGTGGCTCGTTGTTGTCCTCAAATTTTTTCTGCACTACAGACTCCAGTGCAACAGCCTCTGCCTCTGTGTACGCACGTTTCTCGCCAAGTTCGACTGGACGTTCGAGCGGCATGACCGTCGCGTGCTTCCAGACTCCCTGAAAATCGGGAACTCCCCATTCGGTTTTTGGAATCTGATATTCCTGAGCAGCTACCACGCTGCCAAGAACGAGCGCTAGGAATATGAGAGAAATCTTTCCAATCATGGTATTGCTCCCTTCTTCTTGTTCAGAAAGATATACAGAATGTTGGCTGGCTAGACTGCGCTGGATGGTAGCAACAGGAGTTCTATCGTAAATTTCTGCAATCTGCGAATTATCACACTATCAGCTTAGAGGTCTAAGTCAACGCAGGGCTGGCCGCTGAAATTCAGCGGGCGTGGCTCGAAGAGGTCTTATTTGCAACAATTTGTGCTTTTTTCGAAGTTTATTGAATTTCTGTGGCGTTATTTGTCATGATAGGTCTGAAATCAATAATCAAAACAAAAGCAATAGACCACAAAGTTCATCAGAGAGGCTCTACCATCATGTTAAAACTGAACCGGCTAGCCGTATTGACGCTAGCATTCTTACTATCTAGTTCCGCATTTTCCCAGCAAGGCAATGCCCGCGGGCCTATTGGAGAGAGTCCCTACAACGTCGTCTCCCTCTGGGCCGATCCCTTTGCTGAAGCGGGTTATGCCTTCGGCGGCAATTCGGGTGTCTTGGCCGAATCGGCTGATCGCATCATCATCGCCCAACGTGGTGAAACCGTTCTTCCTTACCCACTACCCGATGACTTTCTGGGATTTGCGGGTCATGTAGGCCTTAACGTATTAAGAGACACGACACGCCGCACTTGGAATAACTGTCTATTCATAGTCAACGCAGACGGCGAGCCTATCGAAGTTTGGGATCATTTGGATTATCTGTGTGAAGGTTCGGCCGGCCCTGGCCCTCACCGAATTCGAATCAATCCTTACGATCCCGAGAAGCGCATTTGGTTGGTAAATGAAACATTTCACCAAATTTACGTGATTGCGAACGATGGAAGCGAAGTGCTTGCGACCTACGGCGAGAAAAACGTGTCCGGAACCGACGGCACGCATTTTGGCCGGCCACAGGATGTCGCTTTCATGGAAGATGGTCGTATCCTAATCGCAGACGGACTAGATAATAATCGCATCATGATCATGGATAGTGATATGAATTATCTTGGCGAGTTCGGCAGCGAAGGCGAAGGTCCGGGTCAGACTAAGACGATCCACTCGGTTGCAGTTGGGCCTGAAGGGCGTGTATTTGTTCTCGATCGTACTGGAAACCGAGTCAATCTATGGCAAGCGACGGACGACCCGGTAGAATTTGATTTCGTAAGATCGATTGGCCAGCTTACTTTACCCTTGGACATCATCGTGAACGAAGATGATTTCTGGATTACGGATTTAGGTCCACTTCGCTTTGTAAATTTTGACTTCGAAGGCAATTTAAAATACACCTGGCTAGTGCCTCTGGCGTTGCCGGATGGTTATATCGAAGTGCATTCTTTCAGTGTAGATCCTGCTGGCAATTTGTACGGTGGCGACAACCAATATGGTCGCACTCAAAAGTTTGTACCCAAGCCAGGCGCTGACCCAGAATTGCTAATTAGCCCTGCTTGGAATGCGCTTTGATCGAGTAGCAGTAGAGATTTTTAGAATAAAAAAGCCGACCAAGGAAACTTGGTCGGCTTTTTTGTGGGCAACAACTAAGCTTCGCTAGTTGTTCTCTATTTCAAGAGGTGCGTAATAATTACCGCCGGCACCTTCTACCTGATCGCGTCTGGCACGCCACTCGGGTCCAGCAGAGCCACCTTCTTCATACTGCAAATCTTGTCGCAGGTAGTTCCAACTTGTTGGATCTAGTTCCTGTGCCATGGTCCAGTATTGTTCTGCTTTTTCATCATTGTCACGGGTGAAATAATATCCACCTAAGCGGAACGCAGGTTGTGCACGCTCTGCTTCGGGTGTGCGTTGAACGATGCTTGCCCGCACCTTACTTCTATCCCAGACGTATTCGCTGTCCGCTCCCTTCGCCACCCAATCGCGAACGATGGGCACGTAGTCATCAGTACCGAATGCACCATCCATATGCGTCTTCGCATAAGTGCCTTCATTGATGCGCATGATCTTGCCGTCCTCATCGATCCAAACACCTGAGGGGACATTGACCAAGTTGTAGAGCGAGCTGATCTGATGATTCACATCGATAATCGCCGTGTAGCTAACATTGGCATCGTCAAAGATGTGTCCAGCAGCTTCTTCGCCGCCAGTATCTTGAGCGACGGAAATAATTTCAAAATTTTCAGATTTGAGTTCTTCGTAAATGGACTGCCACACGGGCACGTCTAAACGACATCCTCACCACGAGGCCCAGGTAAGGAGTAATACCTTTTTGCCTCTAAAGTCTGAAAGACGAACTAGTTCGCCATCGCGACCCATTAATTCGAAATCGGGCGCTTCGCCGCCGCGAAGGAAAGACTGACGTGTCACAGGCATGGTGCCAAAACTCCAGATACCGTCATTGTAATCTGTGACATAGGCTTGCTGCAGTTTGTCCGCCAATTCGGTGACATTGAACCATGCCTGACCGCGACGAGTAATAAACATAGCACTGTCTCGATCTTGCAGAACCGGGACACACAATTCGTCTAGGCAAGCCCCTTCAGGTTTAAGAACGAAATCGTTTACCCGGGTAAGGTCTTCGGGCTTAACCCAAAGGTCGGTTGCGTCTGGTAACGTTTGCTCCAGCTCTACGACCCGCTCGTTGTAGAGCACAGTTGCGCTCTGGGCGTTGAGCGCGCCGCTTACAAGCATGACGGCGGTGAGGCCGGCTATGCTTCTTATACTATTCATGCTGTTCTCCTTAACTAGGGCAGAATAAGCCCTCGAACGACTGAGTTCGCCACCACTTGTCGGTAGCGCCCTCAATATAACAGCTGGTTTGGGCGGAAGGTATCGCAATTTATGGTGGGCAGAAGAATTAGGCGATTGAATAGTCAGGAGATTCTGTCACTATTTGCGAATCCGTCAGATCGTGAAGCAGTCGCTGCGTTGAGTGATCTGCTCTGAATCGAGTCGCTTAACAAGGAAAAATCGATGAAAAAACAAATGAAGCCAATCAGTGTAGCTAGCCTCGCAATTGCTCTACTATTTAACTCCTTAGGGGCAGCAGCGCAGGAGGCGGACACGCGCTTGAACAAAGCGATAGCCTTGCTGGAGAACGATGAGCCGGCGTTCGGCCTCTTATCTTTCGACTATTCACTAAATAATGCTCGATCTCTCTCCAGGTCGGGCTTGGATTTCATCATCATCGATATGGAGCACGCTCCCTTCGATGTTGAACGGATTCGAGAGTTCTTGCTTGGAATGACCGATAAGCGCGCAATCCTTGAGAAGGGCAGCTTGCAGCCGAATGTAGTGCCATTCGTACGCATCCCGGCAAGCGGTGGCGAGGATGTATTGTCTCAAGTGAAGCAGGCATTGGATGTGGGCGCGTTCGGCGTGATGTTCCCCTCCGTAAACAATGTGGCCGAGGCCGAGATGGCGATTCGGGCGAGCAGGTATCCACAACTCAATGGCGCGGATGACTATGAGCCAACAGGGCTGCGTGGACGCAACCCGTCGAACGCAGTCTGGTATTGGGGGACAAGGGACTACATTGCGAAGGCAGACCTGTGGCCCTTAGATCCGAGTGGTGAGTTGCTAGCTATCATTCAGATCGAAACGCCAGAGGGGGTGGAAAACATTGAGGAAATTATCTCCGTACCCGGCACCGGCGTCATCTTTATCGGACCATCCGATCTAAGCGCGGCGATGGGCTATGCCAGTGCAGCGGCACCAGAGGTCGAGGCCGCAATTCAGACTGTCCTTAGCAGCTGTTTGGCCCACGATGTCCCCTGCGCTATAACGACAAACTCACGCACCGTCGAGGCGCGGCTAACGCAAGGTTTTAGGTTTGTTACCGTCGGCTTAGATGGAGGCCTATCGACCGGCACTCAGGATGCTCTCAATCGGGGGCGCAATGCGAGTGGTCGTTAGTGTGCTGCACTAGTACCTTGGCAGCGACACTATAGTAAGGAGAGTGCTACGCAAGAACTGTGGTCAGAATTTCTCATCGGAGTGTGCGAACTTCACCGCCGGCTCGTTCAGCGTCGGCCTGATCGTGGGTTACGAGAATAGTTGGTAGCCCAGAGGCTCGCAATTTGTCGAAAACCAGAGTCCTGATTTCTTCCCGTAGTTGGGTGTCTAGCTTGGAAAAAGGCTCGTCTAGGAGAACCGCGTTTGGAGCAGAGAGTAATAGTCGCAGCAACGCGACACGTGACGCCTGTCCGCCAGAGAGAGTGCCTGGGTCTCGATCATCAATCCCTGCGAGTCCAATATCATTGAGCCCTTCGCTGATTGTGTGACTCTTCTGCTGCGCGTTACCCTGCATAGCGAAACGTAAATTTCCAGCGACCGAAAGGTGGGGAAATAGCAGCGGGTCCTGAAATAATAGCCCTATTCGGCGGCGTTCAGCAGCTAGTGAACAAATGTCGTCACCATTGACTAGGACCGATCCGCTGGACTCAAACACGGGCGCCAAGAATCCTGCTATATAGGCAAGTAAGGACGACTTGCCCGAACCTGAGGGACCCATGACGGTGAGAATCTCTCCTGGACCTACGCGGCAATCAATCTCAAGCAGCTGTTTGCCGCCTAGTGAAATACTTACATCTTCTAGTTCAAGAACAGAGTTACTCATCGTGTCTCGATCATCCCGCTGCGATTGCGCCAAACAAGTTTTGGAATAAAAAGAGCTATCATAAAGCCTAATATTGGTAATGAAAGTTGTACCACCGCCCAAACCGAAATCAAATTTCTATTCGCACCGGACGTCAAAGCAACAGCTTCAGAGGTAATAGTCGTAATTCGCCCCGCTCCTAACAATTGAGTAGGCAAAAATAGACTTATGCTAATTGCCATACCGATTGCTACAGCCGTTAGGCACGGTGCTAGCAATAGAGGAATTCGGATCTGCCAGAACGATTTTAACTGGCTCACGCCTAGTGTAGATGCCACCTGCGCCCAGCGTGGATCCAGTTGGCGATACGCCTCAGAGAGTGACAAGAAGACATACGGCAGCACAAACAAGAGATGGCCGAATATCACCAGGCTCAAGTTCGCTTGCCACCCCGCAAATTCGGTCAGCACGATAATGCCAAACAGAAAGACAAGTTGCGGAATCAATAGGGGCAGATACAACAACCACAACGCGGTAGATCTACTCTTGCCAGATTGTCGCTCAGATTCGAGTGTGGCGACTACTAATAGCAGCGCAAGCAGTGTGGAGCTAACGCTGATTAGCACTGTGTTAAATAGCGGTGCCGATAGATCTGAAAGACTGTTTGCCCAATGTTGAACCGTCCAGGAAGATGGCAGGGCAGAGGGATAGCGCCAGGGGCCAGCAAAAGCATTGGTTAACAGGGCGAGTAGGCTTCCTGCAATTACCATTAATACAAAAGGCATGGCACTTCGGCCTATTGCAAAGGCCAGGGTTTCTCCTGTATTGCGGTTTCCTGTTGCCAGCCAGAGCCGCCAAAGCAGGCCGAAAAATTTCTCCAGCGCTAGCCAGATTACTACGGCTAGCAGACTAGCTCCCAATTGCAATAGCGAACCAGCAGCCGCTAGAAAGCGAAGATTAAGATCAGGATCATTGAACCACGACAAAATCCTAACACTTAATGTAGGTGGAAGCGTCGGCCCGAGAATAAGTGCGACGTCGACCGTGGCAGAGGCGAATACTATGACTGCAATCACAGGCAGACGGACTAAAGGATAAAGGCAGGGTGCGATTACTTTGAGCCAGGCGATTGTGGGCCGGTAACCGAGAGTTCGGGCAACCTCAATTCGATGCCTTGGCTGGAGTTGTGGTAGAGCTGCCAGGGACATCAGCAGAAGGAATGGCACTTCTTTGACAATAAGCCCGAATAATAGAGAGAGGCCCCATGTGTCATTTACGATTAGCAGATCCGGCGGTCGCTCCCAGCCGGTCAGTCCTGGGGATATAATTCGGCTCAATAGTCCTGAAGGTGCGATTAAGAAGGCGAGTCCGAATGCGGCGGCAGCATGTGGAAATGAGAGCAAAGGAGAAATGAGACGGCGAATCCAGAGATCCAATTTACTTCCCGTTGCACTAGCGAGATAGAGGAATACTAGAGTCAGGGAAATCAGCGGTGTTAAGACCCCCGAGATCACGCTAATCAATACGCTTCGAGTTAGTCCCGGTACTTCGAATAGATCGCGCCATGCGGCTAGGGAAAATTCCGAACTTCCCAAGGGTGGAAAATAGCCAAAGGCTGGCAGACTCGCAATGAGCGTACCTAACAGGATCGGTGCGGCTAGCAGGAGGATGAGACTATGGCTTGCCCAGCGTAGCATCGGCTATCTTGCGCTGTAGCGCCGAATCCAGGCGCGCTCAAGGGCGGGTGTCCAAGAGGGGTGGGGTTCCTGCAGCTTGCGGCTTAGCTCTTCTGGGCTAGCGGATGCCAAATCAGAGCTTACTGAATCAAATTGCCGGCGGGCGCCCACGTCTAAATCCTCGATAGAAATTACGGTTGTGCTTCCCATGTGATTCGGATCGCTGGCTCTGGCCTGTGCTTCGATGGAGAGAAGGAAGTTAGCTGTGATTATCGCGGCGGCTTTGTGCTGCGCGTTGTAGGGGATCGCGAGGAAACTGACATTGCCGATCGTGCCGCCTTGCAGTACGTAGGTTCGAACGCTGTCTGGCAACTCTCCCGTTCGAATAGAGAGCAAGGCCTCGTTTGGATTGAATGCAAGCGCCAGCGAAATTTCGCCGTCGCCCATGAGTCGTCTCAACTCAGCAGCAGAGTTGGGGAAGTATCTACCCGCTCGCAATAGAGTGGGATGAAGCGCATCGAGGTAGTCCCACAATGCGGTTGTGACTCGTTGGAATTCATTATCCGTGACTGGAGCAAACAGTGCTGGGTCTTTGCTGGAGAGTTCGAGTACTGCCTGTTTTAGAAAAGTAGTTCCCAAGAAAGCCGGCGGGCGAGGATAGGTGAACTCGCCAGGGTTTGACCTAGACCAATCTAAGATTGCATCTATCGTCTGGGGTGGCTCTGCCAGCCATCGACTATCGTGATAGAAAACAAGTTGTGACCGAGTCCACGGTGACTCGAAACCTACAGTAGGCACGGTAAAGTCTTCACGCATCTCGGGGAATCGATCTGCATTAACTAATTTGAAGTTGGGCTGCTCCTCCGCCCAAGGGCCGAACAGTAAATTATTTTCCTTCAGTGCCGCAAAGTTCTCACCATTGATCCACATCAGATCGATGCTACCATCCGCATCATTGCTAGACTGCCGTTCTGCAACTATCTTCGAGACAGCTTCGCTTATGTCAGCAACTTTTACGTGTTGGAGATTGATGTCAAAGCGTTGCTCTAGGATATCGGCAACCCAGTTTAGATAACTATTTATTCTCGGCTCGCCGCCCCAGGCATTGAAGTAAACCGTTTCTCCCCGGGCCTCTCGTTCCAGTGCCGACCAATCCGCGAGATCAAGCGCCTGCGCCGCTGTTATCGAGGAGAAGGGTAGCAGAACGAATAGAAGGATTATTCGAATAACAGCGGATGACACTCTCAGTTGCGCCATTGAAATCTCGATAGAGCTGATGGCTGAATGATTCTATCCATTACTCGCTAACACACCCATGCGTTCAGCTCGTCGATCACGGCGTTTTTCATCGAGCACTGCGCCCAATACTTCCACATGAAATTTATCGCAACCGATACAGAGATTGCTATAGTCACCGCCCTTCGGCGTCTTGGTTGACGACTCGGCGATGAATTTTTCTTCATCCCATCCATGGGTCAACCCCATGCGTTCAGGTCTCCCAGCATTGATAGCTTCTATAGCCGGTATGCCGGCTAAGTCGTCGAGAATCTCCACAAGAGGCTCTTCCGTAAGGTTGCCTAGAGGGTGGGCGGTCTTTATGCAGCAGGGATAAACATCACCAGTAGGGTCGATCGAAACTTCCGAGCCTGCGTAGCCATGCTGCAAGAAATTAAGCCCGCCGGACCAAGCATCGCAAAAATTGTCATCGATCGTTGCTTGAGAAAGCCCATTCTCCCAGGCTCGACCGCGAGGCCAAAGTTTACCGATCCAGGAATCTTCGCTCGCACCAAACATGCTGAAGATCGGTCCCTTCTCTACTGCGCGCTCGTCTCTTTCCCCATCGGCGTGTTTGATGCCTGCATCTTCTAGCATCGCCGTAATTTTTCCCGCGAGAACATCCTTCTTGTCGCCTTCCATGCCCACATGAAAATCATCCATGCCGGATACAGATATGGACCAGACGTTGCGGCTCAATAACTCATCGATAATCTTTGGCGTCAGCAGGTCACCCGTGGTTTGTACCACCACTTTTATTCCACCATTGTCGCGGTATTTTTCTTGCAGCGCTTCCAATACTGGATAGAGGATTCGTTCGCGAACGGGTTCGGTTAGTACGTCACCACCGGATAGAATTATTTTCCCCGTCTTCTCGACATAGGCATCAGGGTTTGAAGATTCGGTGTTAGCTTCCAGAAAGGTCATACGTTCTGGGAGGTTGGCGATAATGTGCGGGAAATTCGTCTCTGCCTCAGCAACGACTGTTTCTAGTCCATCCCTGATGTACGGTCGAAAACGAGACTCATAGCAATGCTTGCAGCGGCGATGGCAATGCCAGCAAAGTACATAGTAGATCGATTCCATCAAATTTCCTTCTCAAGAGGTCTTTACGCAATGATTACATTCTTAGAACGTAATCATTTGTTCGGATAAGACCTGTGTGCTGCGTATTACTTTCAGCTTGCCTTGTAACAAGCATGTGCGTGTTACAAGGGCTCTAGAGAATGAATCTAATGCTCGCGATTCTAAATGTCTATGCTTATTTATGCGCTGCCGCGTTTAAGTAGGTGGAGTCCGAATCCGGCAATAAATAGACTGCCAACTACGCTATCGATCAATGCGACCCTGAGCAGGCTCTCATTGTCCGCCCCAGTCACTATGAAGAGCACAACAAACGATAGCATGCTGATAAGACCGGCAATCCCTGCCTGAGTCCGCAGATGCGATTGAAATGCCGCTGTCAGCAGCAGGCCGCCCACGAGGGCGAACAGAACGGCTCGATGTCTCAGTAACAATGACAGTTCGGATGACGGGATCTCGACGCCGTATAGCAGGCCCAGTATGTCATTCGAATACACCCCAATTGCTGGAGCTAGGTTTATAGCCGCGGCGAGCAGATAGGTAAATTTGATAAAGTAGCGCACGGTAGATACCGGTCGATGGGAGGCCGGTATCGTAGGTTTTCATAGCGCTGCAGACAATTACCTGCAAGGTAAAGCTAAGATCAAAAGAAATACGGCAGTCGCTGCTTAGTTCAGCTTTCTCCAGCTCAGTGTAGCGGTTGTTCTGCCAGAGCTGTTTTTCAGCGAAAGTTTTAGCAGGTCATCGCTGAATTCAAAATGACGTATATTGTCGCCGCCGACCCACTCCGGCACCATGGGCGAGCCTTCCACGTGGTGAATCACGAGGCTATTCTCTAGATCGAATGACACCTTGCCCCAATAGGCGAATCCGCCAGTTGTCCGCTCTTCAGAAGCTTTATTTCGCTCGGGAAGGTCGCGGGGCATGCCGAGGCCTGCCATATTGCCGAGCGCATCGTAGCTCAAGCGACCCACATAGTTCATATCTATCGGGTCGCCTTGTTCTGGGAATTGAAAATAGCTAACTAATTCGAAGTCCCCTTGAAACTTCTGTTCTATTTCTTGCAACGTATCTGCCGCCTGAGATTGTATGGGTAGCATTATAAGGACGAACATTGAGACTAAAAATTTACGCATTGCCACAGCTCCTTGTTGAGTTGACTTGGCTACAGCAGTTTTTTCAAGTCAGGTTTGGTTACTTTCCCCATCGCATTTCGAGGCAAGGCATCGATTATCTGAATGGCTTTGGGAATCTTGTAGGAAGACATCTTGCCATCACACCAGGCTTTTAAGTCACCGTATTCCATTGATGCGCCGGCCTTAAGGCCTATAAAGGCCATAACGGATTCTCCCCAGGTTTCATCTTCAACGCCGATGACGGCGCATTCGGCTATGTCGTCATGCGTGAGCAACGTGCCCTCGATTTCCAGCGCCGATAACTTGTAGCCGCCAGATTTTATGATATCGATCGAAGAGCGACCCATGATGCGATAGTAGCCATCGTCGAGAACAGCCACGTCGCCGGTGCAGAACCAGCCGTCGTGGAAACTTTCCTTGGTGGCTTTTTCATCCATACCGGCTGCCTTGGAAATCACCGGCAGCATTTCGTCAACACCGCCAGCTGCATATTTGGCGTTCATGTCGGCGGTGACTTTGAGGAATTTTGACAGGAGTTCGGCATTCTCTTTTGCCCACTGGGTGGAGACTGTTGTGGCATCAAAAACCTGAATGCCAAGTTCTTCTTTTTCGGCTCCGGTCAATAAAATGTTGCCATATTCTTTCATCCGGCGCAGCGATCCACCCCAGCCACATACCATGTCGAGATTGCCAGATGCAAAGGCTGCGGCACCGTCAGGCGGGGCCATATCGACAACTTTCATAGTCGAAATTTTGACACCAAAATGCTCCATCTGTTTCAAAAAACCGTAATGAGCAGCGGTTCCCAGAGGCACACCGACCTGTTTTCCTTCCAGTTCCTTGGCGTTGGTTTTGTCAATTTCGAGGCTGGTGCGCACGACACAATTGTCATTGCTGGAATAAGATACGGCAACATCAAC
>NVUL01000083.1 GCA_002401885.1 SAR86 cluster bacterium | reverse complement strand
GGCGCAAAAAGTAGCTGCTGGCAGTACCACCGTCAAAGAGATCCTGCGCGTTACCCCAGACAACAGAGACTGAAGGCATTCGCTTTGAGATGACGCAAAAGAGCCAAGAAAATATTCTGGTGGTTGGGCCCGCATGGATTGGCGATATGGTCATGGCGCAATCCTTGTTCATGTGCCTGAAGGAACAATATCCTGATTGCCGAATCTCGGTGCTGGCGCCAGATTGGACTCGACCCCTGCTGGAGAGAATGCCCGAAGTAGAGAAGGGAATTAGCCTGGCGATGGGTCATGGAGAGCTGCAGCTAGGAAAGCGCCGCGCGTTTGGAAAGTCCCTTCGTGGTGAGCAATTTACTACTGCTATCGTGTTACCCAACTCCTTCAAGTCGGCATTGATTCCCTTCTATGCAGATATCCCGAAGCGGATAGCCTGGAAGGGCGAGTGGCGCAACCTCCTGCTCAGTGACTGCCGACGCCTCGATAAGAACGCGTTTCCTCTCATGGTGCAACGTTTCGCTGCCTTGGCCTATCCGGGCTCCGATGATCCACCGGATCAGATCCCTGAACCTAGATTGCAGTCCGACCCTAAAAGCGTAGGAGAGGCACTGGCTACATTTGGTCTAGGGCTAGAGAATAGGATATTGGCAATTTGTCCAGGGGCAGAGTTTGGCGTCGCCAAACAATGGCCTGCGGAGCATTTTGCCGCCACCTGCAAAACAAAGATCAACGAAGGCTGGCATGTATGGATATTTGGCTCCGAAAAGGACGCCGAAGTCGCCGACGAGATTCTGCAGATACTTGTCGAAGAACAAAGGCAGAATTGCGTAAGCCTGGCGGGTAGGACGAGTCTCGCTCAGGCGATCGATCTCTTGTCGGTCGTCGAGGCCGTCCTATCCAACGATTCAGGGCTAATGCATATAGCCGCTGCACTTGATAAGCCGATTGTTGCACTTTATGGTTCAACTTCGCCCGACTTTACGCCACCATTGAGCAGTAAGTCGAAGTTGTTGTTCACGGATATTGATTGTCGACCCTGTTTTCAGAGGGAATGTCCCTTAGAGCACAAGAAGTGCCTAACCGAGCTTGAGCCCAGTAGAGCGGTTGCTGCTATCGAAGAGCTGGCCCCCTCTGGGCGCAATTGATCGATGGGCCAAAGAACAAAACAGAATAAAACAGAAGAGAACAGGAAAGGAATAGTTCATTGCGAGTGCTAATTGTAAAAGTCTCTTCTCTTGGTGATGTGATTCATACGCTACCCG
The DNA here is from genome assembly GCA_002401885.1 of SAR86 cluster bacterium. Taxonomy (GTDB): domain Bacteria; phylum Pseudomonadota; class Gammaproteobacteria; order Pseudomonadales; family Pseudohongiellaceae; genus UBA9145. Next base: position 18,865 of record NVUL01000083.1, on the reverse strand, counting down.
CAGTTACCGATGCGCAGCGTGCCAGAAAAGATATTCAATTCGACTGGGTGGTCGAGGAAAATTTTGCCGAGGTGCCGAGTTGGCATCCCGCCGTCGAAAATGTCATACCCGTGGCTCTAAGACGCTGGCGGCGCAACATCGTGAAGACCTATATGAATCACGAATTTCGTGCATTCAAACGCGCATTGCAAAGTGTTCACTATGACCTTGTCATTGATGCCCAGGGGCTTATCAAGAGTGGTTTTATTAGCCGGCTCTCGAAGGGATTAACGATAGGACTCAGCAATCGGACCATTCGTGAGCCAATGGCCACGCTGTTCTATAACAAAGTCTATTCTGTTCCATGGACAGAGCATGCCGTGGACAGGGTCCGGCAGTTGTTTTCCCGGGCGCTTCAATACGAATACGACCCGGAAGAGATCGACTACGGTATCGATATTAGTAGAATAGATGCATCTAGTGGCATTAGCGAGAAAGCGGACAAACAGGTAGTGTTTCTTCACGGTACAACGTGGCAGACAAAGCATTGGCCTGAAAACTATTGGCGTCACCTCGCACACATAAGTACAGAGGCGGGTTATAAGGTTCTTCTGCCTTGGGGTACCCCGGAGGAAAAACTACGCGCCGAGTATATTGCCCAGGACAACGAGCGAGTAGAAGTACTTGATAAGCAGACACTGTCAGGGCTCGCCAATTATATTCAACAGTCTGATGGCGTGATCGCCGTGGATACCGGCTTGGGCCACCTAGCTTCTGCGCTGGCCAAGCCAACAGTTTCTCTCTATGGTCCAACGAACCCAGGGCTTTCTGGAACCTTTGGCAATAATCAATTGCACCTCAAATCGAGCCTAAATTGTGCACCCTGTGTCAAGAAGACTTGTGCATACTCAGGCCCAGGAATCACCGAGGAATACGCAGGAAGTTCATTCGCTGTTACTCCACCCTGTTTCGCATCCCACGGACCGGTTGAAGTCTGGCAGCAGTTCGAGAGCCTGTTGGGTAAATCTTAATCGATGAATAGTTAGCCAATGCATCTGAATTTTCTCATCTACTCCTACTTTCCGTTTGGTGGATTGCAGCGGGATTTTCTTCGCGTAGCGACGGAATGTGTGTCGCGTGGGCACAAGATTACTGTCTACACGCTGAGCTGGGATGGAGATATTCCGGATGGTATAAATGTCATCTTGGTGCCCGTTACGACACGAAATCGTATCAAACGTAACGAGGCCTACACCGAATGGGTTCAGGCTGCATTGAAGCAACGGGATGACAGCCTGGTGATTGGTTTCAATAAGATGCCACTCTTGGATATCTATTTTGCTGCAGACCCGTGCTTCATGGAGAAGGCAACAGAGCAGCGAGGCTTTTACTACAAATTCACTTCGCGGTACAAACACTTCCATCAGTATGAAGAGGCAGTGTTTGCAGCATCGCGGCTCACTGAGGTGTTAATCCTGTCTCCTCATCAGCGCACAGCATTCGAGAAATACTATCCCGGTTGCGGATCTCGTCTTCATCAAATTCCTCCTGGAATTTCGGAAGATAGGAAAGTCGATGCAATTGACAAGGAAATTGGAACTCAATTGCGCACGGAATTAGGCCTAGCTTCGACTACAAAACTGCTCCTACAGGTCGGTTCAGGCTTTCGAGTAAAGGGTGTGGACAGGGCGCTCAGGGCAATGGCAGCTCTCTCCGAGTCAGAGCTTGAGAACTGCCACTACCTGCTCATAGGGCAGGACAACCCCGATCGTTATCTAAGGCTTGCCAAGAGGCTAGGCATCGCCGAACAATTCACCGTCCTGGCCGGTAGAGATGACATACCTAGATTCTTGGCAACAGCTGACCTGTTGTTGCACCCAGCCTATTCTGAGAGCGCGGGTTATGTGCTGTTAGAGGCAACTATCGCTGGATTGCCAGTACTTACGACCTCAAGCTGCGGTTATGCCTTTCATATTGAACAGGCCAAGTCCGGGTTGGTGTGTAGTGATCCCTTCGAGCAATCGCAATTGAATAGCTATCTGGCACGGATGTTAGGGGACTTAGACACCGCCGATTGGTCGAAGAATGGTCTGGAATATGGCAGGCAAGACGAGCTATATTCGCAGGCGTCTACCGTGGCAAATTTTTTCGACGAATTTTTGGCCAGAAAAGCCTAGGGCGCCGCATATGCACTATCTGAGTGAAGAATTCGCAAAGGACCTTCCGAAAGGCGATTCGTTCCAGAATTTGCAGGCGATGGAAGGCAAGGTCTATCGAGATGTACAGGGCAGGAAGACTCTGCAATTTGCGCTCGCTGGAAAGAGCTATTTTATCAAGAACCACTTCGGCGTTGGCTGGAGAGAGATTTTTAAGAATTTTGTTCAGCTGCGCATGCCAATCTTGGGTGCCGAGAACGAATGGCGTGCAATCAGCAAGCTGAAATCTCTAGGCTTGGCGACGATGACGTCCATGGCCTACGGTACCAGGGGCTGGAATCCTGCTCGAAGACAATCCCTCATCGTCACTAAAGACCTTGCCGACACCATCAGCCTCGAGGACTACTGCAAGGACTGGCGCCAGAATCCACCCGAGTTCGCCCTGAAACAAAAGCTTTTGAATAAACTCGCTGGCATTAGCAGAACATTGCATCAGGGAGGAGTCTGTCACCGAGATTTCTATCTATGTCACTTCCTAATGCCAAAGGACTGTCTTGATGTCGCCTCGGATCGGGTGTTCGAGCTGTTTATAATCGACCTGCATAGAGCTCTCATCAAGAATCCTTTGGGTATGCGCTGGATAATCAAAGACATAAGCGGGCTTCTCTATTCGGCCATGGACATTGGGCTCACGCAGCGTGACTTTTTCCGCTTTATCAAAATCTATGACGACATGAGCTTGCGCGACGCGTTAGCACATAACGGGGCTTTTTGGAGTTCGGTGCAAAAGCGTTCACTGTCTATGCATAAGAAACTAGGCCCGGTGAGTTAATCATGACTTCGTTCTCAAGCGCAGATCTTATCTCTATGGGTCGACACATACCCACGCCATTCGGCATCAGCGTCGAGACAAAGCAGGGCACAGTCGAGTTGAAGATTGATTCCCTGTTGCGGACGGTACCCGGGAAGAGGCTAGTAGCGTTGTCCACTTGGCAGAATCGCGTCGTCATCGTAAAAATATTCATTAGCAGTAACCGCTGGAAGCGGGGCATGCTGAAAGACATCGCGGGCATCAATAGGCTCAAACAGGGGCGCATTCCAAGCCCTAATCTTCTTCTACAAACAACTACCTCAGACAAAAAGGCCGGCGTGTTAATTATCGAGTACCTGCGTCAGGGGGCTAGTTTGGCGACATTGTTTGACGAGGCCAAGAGCGAAGAGAGCAAAGCCGAAATTTTGGAGATGGGCGTGAAGGCAGTGGCCGATTGTCATCAGGCCGGTCTCTGGCAAAATGATAGCCACCTCGACAACTTCATGCTCTGTGCCGGTATTGTCTATGTTCTGGATGGTGCGGACATTAAGAGTAAGGGTAGCGTCCTCGATATTAATACTCGCCTGAAGAATTTAGCGATGTTTCTCGCGCAATTTCCTGTGTCTCAAGATAAGCATTGGCGAGATCTATTCGATCAATACAGTCAGCAAGCGCCGGGACTTACGATTGATGACGCTGGGGACTTCGCCGGGAAAATAATTAAGGCGCGGCGAAAGCGACTCAACGCTTATGAGCGAAAGCTCACCCGATCCACCACTGCCAATCGCTGTGAGCAAGGCACAAATTTCTTCTACATCTACGATAGGTCCATACACTCCCCGGAGCTTGATCGCTTTATTGCCGACCCCGATAGCTTCATCATTGAGCAGCAACTGTTGAAGGATGGCAATTCATCCACCGTGGCAATGGTCAAAATCAACGAGCGTAACTATGTATTGAAGCGGTACAATATAAAGGGCTTCTGGCATGGCATTTCCAGGGCATTTCGCCCAAGTCGTGCTCACCATTCTTGGCGTAACGCGTCTGTACTGGAAATGCTCGGGGTGGCTACAGCGCACCCGTATCTCTATTTAGAAGAACGCGTATTCTGGCTCTTCCGCAAGCGCGCCTACTTTCTCTGCGAGTATATTGAGGGACATGATCTGGGAACGGCGTGGGAGAAGCAGGAATTAGAGATTAGTGAGAACGAAATCGTAGCGTTGTTTAGAGACTTGTTTAAACTAATGGCAGACTATCGCATTAGTCATGGAGACATGAAGGCGACGAATTTCTTGCTGCAAGACAAGGAACTCTATGTGTTGGACCTAGATGCCATGGTACGGAACAGGTCGAAGGAAAACTTCACGGAGAAGTTCAGCAAGGACCTAGAACGATTTCGAAAGAACTGGGTGGGCACCTCTATGGAGCCCGAAGTAGAAACGCTGCTAGAAGAGGCAGCAAAGTATTAGTTTGGCTTAGTCTATGACTGTCATTACATTAGGCTTATCGGGAGCAATCGGGCACGATCCCGCCGCAGCACTTTTCGTCGATGGCGAGCTGACCGCTGCTGTGGAGGAAGAGCGACTCATCAGGCGCAGGCATGCCTACGATCAGACGCCCTATCTTTCTGCGCGGCGCTGTATGCAGATCGCCCGTATAAACCCTGCGGAGATTGATCAGGTGGCTATTCCCTTTGCGCCGATTAGTCTGTTTACGAAAGCACGGTGGCACTATGCCTACCGCCATTGGTATGCCCCAGATAGGGCAGTCGATAGCCTGCTGAATGGGAATAGGCGCTATAGGAGATATATCGCCGAGCTGAAGGCGCTATTAGAGAAACTCCATATTTCTACAGACAAAGTGAAGATTGTGCCTGTGGAGCATCAGCTCGCACATGCGAGTAGTGCCTACCATCTCGACGAGCGAGAAGGGAAAACCGCGATATTCTGTAACGACTCGAAGGGCGAGTATTCGAATATTTTTCTCGGTTACGGGGAGAATGGCAAGATCGTAAGAGTGAAAGAATTTTACAATCCTGATTCACTCTGCGGCATGTACGCGGCGCTCACCGACTACCTTGGCTTCGAAACTCTCAAAGGAGAGATCAAGGTAATGGGCATCGCTCCCTTCGGTGACGCCTCCAAGTATGATCTTTCCTCACTTGCGAAATTTAACGGCAAGAAGTTTAAGGTAGACAATACGCTGATTGGCACCGTCGGAATACGTCGCTACAAGGCAAAGTCTAAGGGGCACTACTTTAGTCAGAAGCTTGTAGATAGGTTAGGGCCGAGGCGGGTAGGTAATTTAGTCGACGATCCTTATGTGCACTATGCGGCGGCGATACAGAAACTCTATGAGGATCTCTCTGTTGAATTGATTCGACACTACTTATCAGATGTTATTGAGGAGACAGGGCGACTCGCTATTGCCGGCACAGGATCGATGAATATTCGCTTGAACCAGCGTCTTGCGAATCTTCCGGAGGTTAAGGAGCTAGTCGTTCACCCAGCATGCAGCGATGCAGGTACCGCAATCGGCGCCGCTAGCTTTGCCGTGCGACAATTAGGCACGAAGATTAAGCCGGTTACACATATGTTTCATGGTCCTTCCTACACAGCCGCACAGTGTATCGAAGCCTGTAAATCCCACCGGGATAAGCCACTCTGGGAGGTTTTAGAGGCGCCCTATGAGAAGGCTGCGCAAATTCTTGCCGAGGGACATCTACTTGCTTGGTATAAAGGTCGAATGGAATTCGGCACGAGAGCATTGGGTAATCGAAGCATATTGGCTAATCCAAACTTTCCGGAGGTCGTGGAGAAGATTAATCACCAGGTTAAATTCCGGGAAGCTTGGCAGCCCTATTCGGTATGCGTGTTGGATAGCGTGGCTGAGGAATTTATCCCCGGAGAGCAACACGACAAATATATGTGCCGCGCTGTAACTGCTAGCGATAGCTGGGCTGAAAAATATCCGGCTATAGTTCATGTCGACAAGAGTACCGAAACACAAATAGTCGATGCAGAGTCCAATCCAAACCTACATGAACTCCTACTTGGCTTTCAGAAGGAAACCGGCCATGGCATGCTCATCAATGCTCGACTGAATCGCCCTGGAGAAGCCTTAGTGTGCTCGCCAGAAGACGCGCTCAATATGTTTTTGGGCACGGATTTGGATTATCTAATCATGGAAGGTGTCTTGGTTACCAAGCGCGAGCTATCGGACGAGTGGTAACGTGATAACGATAGGCTGATTCTGGGCTACCCTAGTCGACTCTTTCAAAAAGTGCCATCCGCCGTGTCTCGGCGTCTGGGAAATACGCAAGCAACTTCAACTTATCTGCTATGCTATTCCTCTCCAGCAAATTTCTCGTTTCGAAGGTAAGCTCGGCCGCAATCGTAGTGCCAACTTCGCTGGATAGAATCTCTTCCTCAGTTAGGTTCCTTTGTACTAAATCGTAGTCTTCAACCTTGCCGCTGAAATAGGCAATCGCATGGTTGTTCGTTACCAGTTCCGAAGAATCGTCGGTGTTCTGTGCTATCCACTCAATTGAGTCTCTTACGTAGGACTTCGACTCACCGAAGCTATAGTAAGAGTCAATCGCGCAGTAGCTGAAGAAAAGTGCAAAGATATAAACACTGCTTTTTCGACCGGAGACCCTTGCGTTCTCTAGAATGTGAAGCACGACAATGGGGACGAATAAGACTAGCAAGATACACATTAGCATCGCATAGCGGCTGGATAAATAACGAGTAACAATAATGAAGCTAAGGAGTATCAAAAAGTTTATGCAGAGATAGAACGCTACAGGTATGGCGACTTCCCTATTCAGGCGAAGATGACTCTTAAAGAATCCAATAGTCAAAATGATCAGATATGGCCCGCCTATGCCACTAAGTAAATTGGCTAATAGGATCGAAATCATACCTGCGAGCAAGAACACTTCAATGTATTCGCGAGAGAATGTAGCCGCGTACTCTGAAAATAATAGTGAGCCGAGCAACGCTCTCTCTTCATCGTTCAGCGTAAAATTTCCCGAGATAAAGGGCTCGTAGATAGAAGCGAATTCAATGAAGAGCTGTGCAACGTTGAGGCCCATCAGTGCGAGGAAGAGTAGCAGACCTACAGAGAGAGAGATCACCACTGCATACATTTTAACGAGAAGAATCTTGCGAGCGCTGGCTTCGAGGCGCGTATCGAACAACAGGGAGAGAGGGGTGAATGCCAGATAGGCAAGCGCTTCTGCGCGAAATGATGCCGCTAGGAGCAGGCACGTGCAGAAAATAGTTGCAGAGCGCAGTGACTGCGTCTTGGCGTAGAGCAGGTACTGCCAGAGTGCTGCAAGAGAAAGCGCCCAGAGTCCAATGTCGCGAATTAGTAGGTCGCGGTACTCATTTAGCTGCGGGTAAACCAGTATGCAAAGCGCCGCGATGGCGAGCAAGGGCTTGGAATCATTGATCTCTTTTACAATACTGAGAAAGGCGTAAACCAGAATAGCGTAGAACATCGCGTTGACGAACAAGCCAGCTGAGAATACATCCAGTCCAGTTGAGGACACGATGCCGATTAGGATCGAGTATGTCGCCCATGAATAATGCTGATAGGCTGCGACGACTCCGTCGGCAAGAAATATTTCGGCGGTGCGCGCATAGGTATAGGCATCTGAGTTGGGGATTTCCTGAAGGAGTAAAGTGAAGATAGACAGCACTAGGCTCGCCGCTACTGCGATCCATCTGATGTCGTGCTGTCGCCAATCTAGATTCATCTTCACTTATTTCTTTTGTTCGCTTTTCAGCTATTTGCGTTCCAACCCAGAGATCAATAGGGTCTCGCGGAGGGCCCGGCAGCCTGCGTCTTAAATCGTTTGTGTAACCAGAGGTATTGGTCGGGCTGTTTCCGTATAGCCTGTTCCACTAACTCGTTGGTGGTGCGCGCATCCGCTTCCGCATCGCCACTTGGAAACCCTTTTAGGGCAGGGGCAAAGTCGAGATGATACCCCGAGTTATCTTCATTCCGATAATGGCTATAAAACAATACGGCGGAATCATTTACCTTGGCGAATCGCGCCGTAGCGGTGATGGTTGCAGCCTGAACACCAAAGAAGGGGACGAACACCGAGTGCTTCGCGCCATAGTCCTGATCTGGAGCGTACCAGAGAATCCGGTTTGCCTTCAGGCTACGTATCGCGCCGCGGACATCTTTTCGGTCGTAGACATGACGGAAGTGGCGAATGCGGCCGTTGAACATTGCCGCTTGAAACAGCGGGTTCTTGTTCGGTCGATAGGTCACATCCATATCCCCGACTAGATTGAACAAGAAACCACCCATTTCCAAACTAGAGAAATGTGCACAGAGAAGCAACACGCCCCTACCTTCGGCGATAGCCGCCTCTAAGTTTTCCAACCCAGTCACAGTGGTACGAGATCGATAGTCTTCCGGGTCTCGAAACCAGGAGATCGCGACCTCGATAAGCCCTATGCCATTAGACAGGAAAGTCTTTCTTACTAGCATCCGCTGTTCCTCTTCGGATAGCTCGGGGAAGCAAAGACGGAGATTAACTTCACAGATGTGTCGTCTCGATCTAGCGAAATAGTAGCTGAGAAGCCCGAGGCCTCGTCCGATATAAATCTGCAACGGATACGGCAGATGAGCCACCAGCCACATGGCCGAAAGTCCCATCCATGTCGGCCAGTAGCGTGGCGCGATGAATTGGTTTAGGGGTGTTCTTATTTGAGAGTCTTCAGCCACTAGTTACGCCAGCGAGCACCAGAATGGATGCCGGGAGAATAAGGAGAATATAGGTTTATCGCTCTTACTGGCGCGAATTGTAGCAGAAGCCTAGAAATAACAGCACTTTACGAGGCTTTGATTGTCTAACTGGCACTATTTCGATGAAAATCCCACTCATGATAGAAATACACGGAATATCTGACATATATTCCCCACTTTAGATAAATAATGAGGAAATAGACTTCAAAGTGTCATTATTCTTGTATTTAGCCCATGTGATATGATCGGCCGCCATAAAAAGCAGTAAATATGCAGCCTTTGAATACAGGAAACCTCTGATGAAACTTGAGATGCCACCCTTTCAGCAAGCCAAGCTATTGGTTATTGGTGATGTCATGCTGGATAGATATTGGCATGGTGCTGCATCGCGCATCTCACCGGAGGCGCCAGTACCGGTTGTGCAGGTTGGCAATCAAGAAGACCGCCCAGGGGGAGCCGGCAACGTGGCGCTGAATATTGCTGCATTGGGTGCGGCGGCTACCCTTATCGGTGTCGTAGGTAAGGACGATAATGCGAAGGTTCTGGAGTCTCGTCTCACCGCTGCCGGAGTCTACTGCGAGTTCCTGCACTCGAGAGACAAGCCGACGATCACCAAACTACGAGTAATTAGCCAGCATCAACAATTAATCCGGCTCGATTTCGAAGACAAGTTTGATGAGCAAGACGTAGCTGACCTGCAATCGCTCGCGACTTCACTGCTTCCAAGCGCGCAAGCGCTCGTGCTCTCAGACTATGCGAAGGGCGCATTGCAAGATGTGGCCGCATTAATCGGACTCGCTAGAAAACAAAATATTCCAATCATCGTCGACCCGAAGGGGACCGATTTTGAAAAATATCGCGGCTCGACCCTGATCACGCCAAACCTTAGTGAATTCGAATCGGTTGTCGGACGTTGTGCAAACGAAGAGGAACTCGTGAGCAAGGGCCTCAAACTAATGAGTGACCTCGAATTGCAGGCCATACTCATCACCCGTGGTGAGCATGGTATGACTTTGCTGCGTCCGGACTCAGAGGAACTGCATTTGCCTGCACGCGCACGTGAAGTATTCGACGTAACTGGGGCAGGTGACACCGTTATCTCTGTACTCGCGTCGGCACTGGCGGCAGGCGATGATCTTGCCGAAGCAACAGCTATTGCGAATCTCGCTGCAGGACTAGTCGTCGGGAAATTGGGCACCGCGGCGATAAGTGGCCCTGAATTACGTAGAGCGATACTGGCTGAACAGGACTCCGGTATGGGTGTTATGACGGCAGAGCAACTTAGCATCGCTGTGCATGATGCCAAAGCTCATGGAGAGAAGATCGTATTCACCAATGGCTGCTTCGATATCATTCATGCCGGACACGTGGGTTATCTAAGCGAAGCGAAAAAGCTCGGCGACAGACTCGTCGTAGCGATCAATGCAGACGATTCTGTTACACGACTGAAGGGGTCTGGTCGCCCAATTAACCCTGTTGAGCGTAGAATGGCCGTACTCGATGGCCTAGAGGCGGTAGACTGGGTCGTAAATTTTGAAGAGGATACGCCAGAGGAACTGCTGAAATCTTTGCAGCCAGACATACTTGTTAAGGGAGGGGACTATTCACTGGAGCAGGTTGTCGGTGGTGAATACGTACTTTCTTATGGTGGCGAAGTGAAAGCACTAGAATTTTTGGACGACTGCTCTACCTCGGCTATAGTAGAAAAAATGAAGGACTCGGGCTAGAGGTCTTTAGACTATCAGCAAGGAATGCAACTTCGTTACTGAATGGTTTCTACATTTTCCAGCAGGTGCTTCGGGTTTATAGTTCCCACAATCACGCTAGTGACACCTTCTTTATCTAGTGCGAAGCGCAGATTTCTTTCAGTGAGATTAGTGCCAACAGGATTCTTGTTTGCATCACCAGCGATGCAATCGTGGCCACTATTCAGCGCCTTCTTTACGAGAACTCCTTTCTGGAGTTCGCAAGCGTGATCGATCACAATCGCGTCGTCCTGCATCGACGGGTTGTAGGTTACCATCACCAAGTCGAGCAAGTCAGCGGCCTTCATACCACCTTCCACTGTCTTGGTAGACATGCCGACGGCCCTGATGAGGCCTTTTTCCTTGAGTCGTAGAAGGGTTTCAAGGCAATCGCTGGACTCGAGAATCTTGGCATCTTGTCCATCGGAATGAATCAAGACGATATCAAGGTAGTCAGTTCCAATGTCACGCAGACTACGTTCGATACTGCGTTGTGTGTGCTCTGCCGAAAAATCGAAGTAGGACTTCCCTTCGGCAAACTCTTCACCTACCTTGCTGCAAATAATCCAATCTTGACGTTCTTTTAGGAGGCGCCCCAAGCGTTGCTCGCTGCTACCATAGGCGGGTGCAGTATCGAGGAAATTGATACCGAGCTCTTTGGCCTGGCTAATCAATGCGGATACTTCCTCATCGGATGGAAGCGAGAAACCACGCGGATACTTCACTTCTTGATTGCGGCCGATCTTGACCGTACCCAAGCCTAAGCAGGAAACCTCAAGGCCGGTCTTCCCCAGTGTTCTTTTTGCCAAGCTCATTCGTTTCTAATCCCAGCGTGAAGTAGCGATTTCTGCGGCTTCTAGAACATCACTCAAGTTCTGCTGTGCGGTAGCGCCCGACGGAACAACTCCGCTAGCTGCGAAATGCTCAGTAATGTTATCGGCCAAATTCGGTGTAAGAGTTAGCTTCGTTGGCCATGCAACCAACACATTACTCTCTTCAATAAAGTAGGCATCTTCCGGGCGAGAGTTGCTGCGTACATTAGCCTCCGCCCTGTCGATGGCGAAGCAATGAAACTCCATTGCTGCAAAATTTATCCAAGGGAACAAAGTTGTTAGTAGCTTGCGAGCAGAGTGAATCTGCGTATCCGGGGCTTTTCCCACCCCAGACTCAGCGATCTCGCCACCGAGGTACCAAACCGTCTCTCCCTTGGCATCGCTATGGGAAGTAACAGTCAGCTTCGGTGTTAGACTAAAGCTATCTCCTATGCAGTGTACGAAAGCAGAAGGAAGGTCCTTCCCCTTAACATAGACCATGTTCAACGGCCTCAGTTGGCACTTTGGCTCCGCTAGGCTCGCATCATCGATGAGTTGTTGATTGCCTTTGCCGGCACTGAAAATAAACTTCTGTGCTTCAAGAGTAAATTGCGTGTCCCCATCACTAAATGAGATGGCGTTGACCAGCCCCGCTGCATTGCGCTCGAACGTATAGCTTCCAGGACTCACTCTGAATATCCAGTCACGCTGCTTTTCGACTAACGCTTGAAGTAGGGAATTTGTATCTACTACAAAGTCTGGAAGTTTATAGAGTGTTCCTTCGACGGTGGCCGCCTTAAAGAAGTCGGGGTAGTCTTGCTTCTCTACCGCTGTAACTCGTCCGCTTAGGCTCTTGCTGCCGAGGAAGGTTTTAAGCTTCGAGCGAAATCCAGAGTCGGACCACATATAGTAGTGCTCACTGAGTACACGACACCCGCTAAGATCGATTTCCGCCTCGCCGGCTAGGCAGCTGCGCCAGCGTGCAGGCATATCAGAAATGACATTTGCCGCACCACCGAGGGCTCCATGTAGAGCATATTTGAGACCGCCATGGATAATGCCCTGTGAGGCGAGAGTCTGGCCGGAGCCGAGCTTGTCAGTTTCCAACAATATCGCTTGATAGCCTTGATTGCGTAGGCGGTTCAGTAACCAGAGGCCCGCAATTCCACCGCCAAATATGACGATGTCGGTTGAATAGCTCGATGTCATTCGTTACCTTAGTTCGGTGCTGCGATGGATGCGTAGAACGTGAGTGTCGGTTCTGCATTCGGATAGACTGTATGACCAAATTATATCGCCATAAGGGACTATTTCCCAATTACTTCCCTATGCAGGCAGCAAACTAAATTACTAGGCTGAGTCTTCATGCATCGAATTATCTACAGTGTCATTTTCTATCTTGCACTGCCTGTAATTCTGATCCGTCTTCTGATCCGATCTTTAAAAGTACCGGCCTATAGGAAACGCATTGGTGAGCGCTTTGCTCTACAGCCGATGCCTCAGGGGTTTGACAAGAATAAACTTACGCTTTGGGTCCATGCGGTTTCGGTAGGCGAGACCGTCGCATCTGCGCCGCTGGTAGCAGAGCTGAGGCATCTCTATCCAGACGCCCAGATTGTCATGACTACCATGACACCCACCGGCTCAGACCGGGTTCGCATGCTTTTTGGGGAGTCAGTGATGCACGTCTACATTCCCTACGACCTGCCGGGTGCCTGCAATCGCTTCCTCGACAAATATCGGCCTAGCCTTTTGATCTTGATGGAGACAGAGCTATGGCCAAATTTGGTACATTCCTGTCATCAAAGAGGTGTCAAACTGTTGTTGGCGAATGGTAGATTATCGGAAAAGTCAGCTGCAGCTTACGGCCGTTTCGCGACATTCACGCGCAACCTCTTGGAGAAGATCGACAGGATAGCTGCTCAAGCTGCGCCCGATGAGCAGCGCTTTATCGATCTTGGGGCCAAACCAGGACAGATAGAAGTTACAGGCAGCTTAAAATTCTTAATTGACGTAAATGAGCGAGAGAAACAAGCGTACTTCTCTGCAATCGAAAACACTAAGCGACCTGTCCTGGTTGCAGCTAGCACACGCGAGGGTGAGGATGAGAAAGTGCTAGTCGCTTTCAAAAAGTGTCTTGCTGAAATTCCTTCTTTACTCTTAGTATTGATTCCTCGTCACCCTGAACGATTCGCTAGGGCAAGCAAGTTGAGCGAGGACGAAGGCTTCACTACAGTGAAGCGCAGTGACGGTGGAGTGGTAGAACCTAACATTCAAGTCGTGATAGGCGATAGCATGGGTGAAATGTTGGACTACTATAGTATTGCGACAATCGCATTCGTCGGTGGAAGCCTCGTCGACACTGGTTGTCAGAATGTTCTCGAGCCGGCGGCATTGGGCATCCCAATTTTAGTTGGGCCCTCGCAATATAACTTCGCGACGATTTGCAAACAACTGGAACACGCCGGTGCGCTAAAGACTGTAAAGAACGAATTGGAATTAGCGGAGAGCTTTTCTACCTTGATCGCAGACGTACAGGCGCGGCAGGAAATGGGTGAGCGAGGCAAACAGTTAGTAAGAGAAAACCAGAATGCCTTGCCCGCTCTGATGAAGTTAGTCGTGCCTCTTATCCAAAAAGCCTAATGAATCTCTCTATTCGAATTGGCGTGTCAGATTCTCAGCGCCATCGGAAGTCACACGAATATTGTCTTCGATGCGAATGCCTCCGCAGGGATAGAGTTCATCGACCGCATTCCAGTTTATCAATCTACCTCGATCCGAGCCTCGCTCTGCCTCAAGAATAAGTGGAATGAAGTACAAGCCCGGCTCCACTGTAAACACCATATCGGCTTCCATTACGCGGGTATTTCTCAGCGTTGGAGAATTCTCAGGCGGGGGCAATATGGCTCCATCAATATCAGACTGGTGTCCGCCTACGTCATGCACCTGAATTCCTAGCAAATGTCCGACTCCATGAGGCATAAACAGTTGTGGGATATTGAGTTCGACTAGATCTGCTACTTCACCTTTACAGATATTGTGATCAACTAGGACCTGAGCGATCCTTCTCAATGTTGAGGCATGTAGGGATTGGTAGGTTTCTCCAGGCTTCACTTCGTCGACCAACGCGAGTTCCAATGCTTCCATCGCAGCAACGAGAGATCGAAAATCGGAGTGAACATCCTCGCTTACTGAAGTACGTGTAATGTCTGAACCGTAGGCTCTTACACGACAGCCTGCATCGATCAATAAAACCCGCCCCTTGTTCTGGTTTGTTTTGCGCTTGAATTGATAGTGCAATATCGCGGCCTTCTCATTGAGCGCGACAATATTGGTATAGGGGCACTCGTCTTCCAGATTCTGTGTAGTTTGTAGAAAGGCCATGTGAATCTGATATTCACTGCCCCCCTCTAAGAAACAAGCCTTAGCAGCGGCATGGCCGAGAAGGGCTAGGCGGTTAGCAGCACGCAACTGCTCGAGCTCGTAGTCTGTTTTCACGGCCCGCGAAAAATCCAGATAGGCGAGTAGTCTTTTTGGGTTAATCAATGCCTTATTGATGCCAAGAGAGGCGGCGATGTCGGCATGTCCTCCGATGTAGGCAACATCCGATACTGAATGCTGCCTTAGCTCGGCAGAGAGCTCATCTAGGCTGCCCAATTTAACGAGTGTGAGCGTTTCCTCCCACTCTGGTTCAACGCTTATGTCCTGTTCGTACCAGAAATCGCTGGGCACGATCTGAAAATAGATGGGTTTCTCATCGGGACGGAAATAGATGAACTGATTGGGGCGGTTGACCGGTATCCAGTGCAGCAGGTGACCATAAGCTTGAAATGCCACTCCTCGATCATCGCCATAGTAGTTCCCTTCCGCGCCACTATGCACAAGTACCGCCGCCAGCTGCGTGCCCTCGTTAGCGACATATTGCAGGGCATCGGTATAAGTGCGAGTGAGTGTAGCTATATGGTTGGCATAATTGTTTATGGTCAAGTCCGTGCCTCTAAGTGCTGTTTAATGCAATTGGTTGGAATTATACTGTGGATTGACTATGAACAGACAGAGGTCGTTGTCGGGGCTCAAAAGGGAGGTAAGATGTTATACGCAATGTTTATGTTGGTCATTCTAACTACGGTAATAATGGTACTCACGGCGCGTGTGAGAATTGGTTCGGTAAAGAGTGGAGAGGTGCCGCAGAGCTACTACAGCTTAATGGATGGGCACGATATTCCGGATTTTGTCGCCAAGACGACGCGTAATTTCAATAACCTATTCGAAGTCCCGACACTGTTCTATGCAGCTGGTGCCGTGTATCTGGCGTTGGATCAGACGGCACAACTACCCGTAATCAGTGCGTGGATATTTGTCGCCGCGCGGGTGATGCATAGCATAATTCATCTAAGTTACAACAATGTGTTGCACAGGCTGGTTATATTCGCCATTGGCAATCTTTCCGTTCTGGTTATGTGGCTGGGTATTGTTAACGCGGCTGGGTAGTATTCGTGGCGTGACTTTAACTAATGGAAATTAAATCGAACCAATATTCAAAAATAGTAGGGAGAAAAAATGTCTGATGTAACAGTCTATATGATAGCTAATCTCGTAGTTGAAGATGCGAATGAATACCGCAAGTATGAGAAGGGGTTCTTTCCAATATTGAAAAAATTTGGCGGCGAGTTTGTGACCTTCGATGATAGCCATGAAAATTTCGAAGGGGAATCCCCACTCGAAGGTCGTGTCATTATTTTCAAGTTTCCCTCGGAGGAACTAGCGAAGCAGTGGTACAACGACGACGAATATCAGGCTCTTTCCGAATTTCGCCGTGCTGGTACGACATTGAAGAGTATTACCATGGTTCATGGTTTGCCGCCAAGAGCTTAGAATATCGAGCCGCGCACCTAATAGTAACTTTTCTATTCTCGACTAGGTGTTTGTAAATGTAGAACAGAAGTTAACTGGAGAGTAGCAGTCATGATTCGATCAACTACACCAACATTGCAGGGTAAGGAAATTACTGACTATTTGGGTGTTGTCGTGGGGGAGGCAATTCTAGGAGCTAATATATTCAAGGATATATTTGGTGCGATACGCGATATTGTGGGTGGTCGCGCGGGCGCCTATGAAGAGGAGATGGGCCGTGCTCGGGACATCGCGTTCATGGAATTGGAAGATGAAGCGAGGGCTCTGGGTGCCAATGCTATAGTTGGGATCGACCTAGACTATGAGGTTATCGGTTCTAAAGGAGGCATGATGATGGTAAGCGTCAGTGGCACGGCGGTACGAATAAAATCGATTAAATAAGTTGCACAGGGATGTGCAACCATTGCCCGTTAAGGGCAATGCGAGTGGGCCAAAACAAGAAAAATGGCACTATGCGCCAGCTTTTGGCGAACGACATACTAAAAAGTCATGGATGACTTTTTAGTATCGAATAGATAGTCTGATTGGCGAGAAGTCAGATGCTGTCCTAGACTTAGGGAGAACCTACTGAGTAGTTAAGGACAACATCAGTGACTTATTCCGCATTTCAGCACAAGCATCCGATTCTACTTGAATCACCAAATCTCTTTCTCGAGAAGCTACGCCCGAATGCAGGGCAAAGATTTCAAACGCCGACTCAATCGCTCTTTGAGAGGCCCACTCTCGACGATGAAAATCAGATCGCATATGCCTTTCGGCAACCGGTCAATGCTGTCAACTGCCTCCTCGCCAAAAATCGTCTTCATAATTGTCGATTCGAGAAGAGAAGGAACAAACTTGAGCGAGCCTCGCTCGTTCAGCGCTACTGTGAAGGTTTTGAAATACCGCAGCGTGAAGAATATCTGGACCTAATAAAAAAAGACGGACGCTCACGTATTGTCGCCTCGTTCCATTGTGGAGATTTTTTGTACGGGTCCGCTAGTCTGTTTAGTCTCGATAGCAACGAGCGGAAAAAATATGTCTTAAGCCTAAATAGGAGTAGCACTGCCTGCTTTTCGAATTTGACTGCAGGTTTTGGTCACGAGGCAGCAGGTCCCGAGTGCGAACTATTGCTTTGTGAAACCGGCTCGTCAAAGCTCTCGCAGATACTACGAGCGGGCGACGCTTCAATACTCTTCTTCTGTGATGTCCCGCTTGGGCTCAATGAAACTACGGAAGTGAGTTTTCTTAACCGGCGTGCTTGGTTCTCAATCGGACCTGCAATTCTTGCGCTCGCAAACAGAGTACCCCTACTTCCATTTATCAACTATTCAACTGGCAATTCTAGCTACCTGAGATTAGGCAATCAGATCGAACCGGTACTATTGCCTTCGGAAACACTTCGAACGGGAGCGAAGAGAATTACGCAGAGCTTGGTATGGTTCTTCGAGTCTGTATTCCTTGAGAACCCTGAGCAATGGAGGTTTCTCTCCTTATTGCCAAGCTATTTCTCTCGGCCGAGATTAGGGAAAATATCTCGGCGCTAGAAACTGACGGAATAGCAGAATATTACAAATCAAAAATAGCGAAGATTTCTAACATGAGTTTTCTACTAAATGAGCAACCTGCTACCTATGTTATGCAATGCCTGCGCAGGCATTGTGATGGGGCGACCGTCGATCGAAAGACAGCTCTGAGTGAGCTTAATCTAGACTCGCTCGATCTAATTGAGAGTCTTTTCGAGTTAGAAAATTGTTATGGGAAGACGTTGAGCAACGCTGAGTTAGCATCACTGGCTACTGTAGAGGATTTAGTAAAGGCCTTTTGCTCATCTACTATTCAGTCATAAGAAGAATCCAATGACCGTGCAGAATTCAGACTACTTGTTTCGAGAGAGAGCGATCGCTCACAAAATGTTGGGCTCGCCATCGGCGCCTGTGATCACGCTGGCGAATTACTTTAAGCTGCAACTAGGCTTATGGGTGATCTTGTTGCTTGTTGCGACGTATCTACTGACTAAGACGACTTATAAGGAAACAGTAGCGGCCAGAGGATTATTAGAACCTATCCAAGGTGCGCAGGAGATCATCTCTCCAGTTGCGGCGCGAGTAGAGCAGATTCACGTTAATCTGGGTGAAAAAGTCGAGAGGGGTGACATACTCGCGTCGCTTTCCACCGGTATTTATAACGGACAGGGAGATTCTGTTGTTCAGGAAAACATACAGCAGTTGCGAACCGATAGAGAGTTACTGGTTAAAAAATTCGAGGTTCAGCAACTGGCACTGCAGCAGTCTAGGCAATGGAGCAGATTCGCGGTCGCAAATGTTCACAGTAGTAAGCTAAGTCTTGAGGCGGAAGCAGGGTTGCTGACAACTCGAACTCAGTTGAGTGATCGCAATCTACAGGCAGTTTCGACGCTACTTCAATCGGGAAACAGTTCGACTCGAGAATTCGATCAACAGCATCAGGCACATCTAGAGCTTCTCGGCCGCAGGCAGGCGCTTTCACAAAGGTTGTTGCAATATGATTATGAATTAAATTCTCTCAACAACGCCGAGCAGCTCGCCGAATTCGATTCCGAACAGGCCAGCCTGCTGACTCAGCGGGAGTTGCAAGTAATTGATCAGAAGATCACGAGCTTAAGCAATCAGGCGCTATTTACGGTGGTTGCAGAGGGGCCGGGCATAGTAGCTGAATTGGGAT
>NVUL01000082.1 GCA_002401885.1 SAR86 cluster bacterium | reverse complement strand
CCCTCGTGGCAGGCGTACTCGAACAGGCGCTCGCCATTCGCATTCATAGGTAGTTCACCACTCCATGGTTGGCTGTAGTTCGCTGGATCTTCAACGCTAAACTGATACAAGATCGTCTCATCTGACGTGCGTGTGAAGCGCTCTGTCACCTTCATCTGCTGAGAACCATAGAAGCGATGTTCCAGTGAGGAGCGCATACCCTGCTGCGCATGAAAGTTGGTAGTTTCGACGACGAGAGAGCCTTCCTCGTAATATCCAATTGAGTCACCCAACCAAGGATAGAGTGGCGGATCCTGATGCTCAGAATTCATGCGCACGATACGTGCATCATGATTCATCTCCGCTAGCAAAACGACGTGAGACTCCGTCTGAATAATTTGTGTCAGGTTATTGTACAGAACCGGTAACTTTGGAGGTCCACCCGAAGAGCCGAAACCCACCATGCAGCGCTCACCGAGTGGCCGCACTTCGGGACCATCGTAGGATTGCCTCTGTTGCATCGCTGCAGAAAAATTAGCGCGGCCTTGTTCGCTATAGGGAAGCTGACCATCTTCGGGCTCCACTATCACCGATGTCCGAATCTCTCCATTTACGATCGCTAGTTGTTCTCCTGGATCCATCCAGAACGTATTGTAGCCGCCAACATTCTGTCCTGCCGAAGGTGCTTCACGATTCGGGTCGCTAGGCCGGTTACTCGCCTCCATTCGTGCCCGTACTCTCGCTTCGATTAAGATGGCCTCTTCTTCTGAGATCGCCAGCTTGCCCTCAAACCGAGCCGCCCTCTCTAAATTAGTCTGGGTCGCTAGAGACCAAGTTCCCTGAATATCTGGCACACCAAATTCCGTTAACGGTGTTATGTAACCCGCCTCGGCAGCGAAACTAGCGCCATGAATAGAAACGAATGCAGCACAGGCACAGACGGTCGTGCGGACTAGACCGGTGAAATTTGGTATGACGGAATGAAGCAGAGAATATTTTTTAACTTTCACTGAATTGCTCCTAGTTGGCGACTCCAAGTCCCTACAATCATAGTGGGCTCTAGCGTGCCTAGATATTATGCCATCTATCCATCTCCTGTTTCTAACATCCTGACACTGCGCATCCTACAACTCATCGCGAATTTCGATGGAGTGGGCTAAATAGCCGAGCCCATCTCCAGTTCGCAAAGTACAAGGGGAATGTTTTTAAATTAGTGAACTCGGTTCGGTGTAACTAGAGCTTAAATCTGTTATAAAAGGGAACATTCGTATCAAATTGTGTGTTTACGCCCTAATTTGGTGCAAAAAGCAGTAGTGGTAAAGGATTGAAGCAGTCGCAATGACGAACACCAAACAATTGACGGGCGCAGTCGCGCTTCTTGCCTCCATAGCAGTTCTCGATAATTTCATCTTTATTGAATTGAAACCCGGATTCGAAAGTATGGTGCTCATCGAACCCTATGGTACTTCAAGCGCGACTGAAGCTGCGCAAGCTAGCGATAGCCTTAGCCCGCAGAACGGAGTACAAGATTTTTGGATCGATCAAGACAAAGTAAGCGGCACTGACTTTGCGACGTTTTTGGCTTCAGCTGGCTATGAACCTTTTACAGTGCCGCCAAATATAGTTCAGGCACATACAAGCCGAAACGGAGATTTCACTGCAATTCTTGCTAGCGACAATTGGAAGCCTCAAGCTGGCAATGCACATTGGAATAAACCTAGCAATAGAAGCAGCCTTTCAATGCCACACACTCTCGCAGGACAAGACGATTTAGAGGTGAGTTTTAAAGACGCTCTAGCCTATTGCAACTGGCTAGGCAAAGATTTACCTACAGCAGAACAAATTGAACATATCGTTATGAAAGACCATGACCAAAATATCTCCGACCTTATCGAATTTCGTTGCGTGAAGAATATTTGAGAACCGTGATAGCTGCCATTCGGTGCAAGCGACCTAGATCTCTCTAGCAATTAACAACTTCATGATTTCGTTGCTGCCTCCATAGATCTTCTGTATGCGACTATCGGCGTACATCTTGGCAATCGGATATTCCATCATGAATCCATAACCACCGAAGAACTGCAGACACTCATCTACTATTTCGCACTGCTTCTGCGTCGTCCACCACTTCGCCATGGCAGCCGTCGCGTCATCTAATTTTCCATCGGCGAGCTTCATAGCGCAGTCGTCGACGAACACTCTGGCCAAACGCGCCTCTGTGTAACGCTCTGCCAATTTGAATTGTGTATTCTGGAAATCGAGGATGCGTTTTCCGAAGGCTTTGCGTTCCTTTACATACTCACTCGTAATCTTTAATGCTTTCTCGATCGTCGCACAGGCACCTGCAGCAATTATCAATCTCTCCTGTGGCAGCTGTTGCATCAGCTGCACGAAGCCCTTTCCTTCGGATGAACCTAACAGATTTTCTTTGGGAACTCTTACATCATCGAAGAATATCTCGGCGGTATCCTGCGCCTTCAAGCCAAGTTTCTCTAGATTTCTGCCGCGGCTGAAGCCGCCCTCACCTTCAACTGCCTCGGTTTCCACCATGATCAGCGAAATACCCTTGCTCGCCTCTGACGGATCGGTCTTCGCCACGACACAGATAAGATTCGCGGTCATGCCATTGGTTAGGAACGTCTTCTGTCCATTCAGGACATATTCGTCGCCCTGTAGGAGAGCGCTAGTCGCCACCGCCTGAAGATCGGAGCCAGTGCCTGGCTCGGTCATCGCGATAGCAGAGACGATCTCTCCACTCGCCATAAGCGGCAACCATTTCTTCTTCTGCTCTTCACTGCCATAGGAGTTAATATAGTGGGCAACAATGCCGGAATGCACACCGTTTCCGAAACCGGTAATGTTCGCGTAGCTAAGCTCTTCGACCAACACCATCTCGTGCTTGAAGTTGCCGCCTCCGCCGCCATACTCTTCTGGTATTGAGGCACAAAGC
Organism: SAR86 cluster bacterium; assembly: GCA_002401885.1. Lineage (GTDB taxonomy): Bacteria > Pseudomonadota > Gammaproteobacteria > Pseudomonadales > Pseudohongiellaceae > UBA9145. Next base: position 17,329 of record NVUL01000082.1, on the reverse strand, counting down.
AGGCCGGCCTTCCCAGCAACTCGCCATGCATCTCTATCGACGAAGCCCTGCTTCTCCCACTTATCCATCTTCGGTACAAATTCTTTCTGCAGAAATTTGGCGACCGCATCGCGCATAATATGCAATTCTTCATCCATCCAGGGAGAATCGTAGGAATCAATCATGAGTTTTTCTCTTAGGCCGTAACCGAATCCATACGTTCGATGATCATGGCGTTTGCAGTACCGCCACCCTCGCAGATAGCAATCAATCCATAGCGCTTCTCCTGCCTCTCTAACTCATGTACTAACGTGGTCATGAGTTTCGCTCCGGTACCACCTAGTGGATGCCCCAAAGCCTGTGCGCCACCATTTACATTCAGCTTGTTTAGATCCGCACCCACTGCCTTAGCCCACGCAAGAGGTACCGAGCCGAACGCCTCGTTGACTTCGTACAAGTCGATATCATCGATGGTAAGTCCTGCCTTCTCCAATACTTTCTGTGTCGCCGGGATAGGGCCTTCTAACATGATCACCGGATCCGAGCCGACTACCGCCAGCGAGTGAATTTTCGCCCGCACCGGCAGATTGTATTTCGCTACCGCGTTCTCATTTGCGATCATGACAGCTGCCGAGCCATCACTGATCTGACTCGCGGTACCTGCGGTAATGACTCCGCCTTCTCGTAAAGTGTTTAAAGACTGCATGCCTTCTAAAGTCGCTGCGGCGCGAATGCCTTCATCTACTAGATGCACGTCTGCCGAACCATCTTCCAACTTAATATCTAGCGGGACGATCTCTTGTTTGAAATAACCATTCTCAGTGGCAGCGGCAGCGCGCTGATGACTCAATAATCCGAAGGCATCAAGATCGGCACGAGTAATCTCATACTTTTCCGCCAATAGTTCTGCGCCATCGAACTGGCTAAACTGAATCCCGGGGTACTGAAGCTCCAAACGTTCGCCCTTAGGCACGCCACGGCCATTCGCCAGGCCGTCACGTATATTGGAGCCAATCTCTACCGTGCTCATCGCCTCTACGCCGCCGGAAATGATAACGTCCTGAGTGCCCGACATGACCGCCTGCGCACCAAACTGAATTGCCTGTAACGACGATCCGCACTGGCGGTCTACAGTTGTTCCGGGCACGGCTAGATCGAGCTTGGAAGACATGGATACATTGCGGCCTAGATTGCTCGCCTGTGAGCCAATCTGCATCACGACACCGAAAATCACATCGTCCACAGCATCGGTAGGAATACCCGTTCTATCGACCAGCTCATCAACTACGATTGCGCCCAGATCAACAGGATGGATGTCGCTTAATCTACCTTTCTTCTTTCCTGTTGCAGTACGCACCGCTCCGACTATGTATGCATCAGCCATTTTTTTGCCCCCCCGGCAATTGTTGAATTAATTAGCTCACTATAAATCTTGTTAAAATAAGTTATTGTCAAAGTGCCGGCATTCGAATGCCCGAGTCGAGCCTTATCGTTTCACCGTTAAGATAGGAACAAGTCACGATATGCGCCACCTGATCCGCGAACTCTTCAGGATTCCCGAGACGCTTCGGAAATTGCGTGATAGCTATGAGCGGATCTCGCACCTCGTCCGGAGCTGATGCCAGCAATGGCGTCTCAAATACTCCTGGTGCGACCGTCATGACCCGAATGCCTCGCTTCGCTAGATCTCGGGCAATTGGCAATGTCATCGACACGATGCCGCCTTTGGATGCGGCATAACCGGCCTGACCAGTCTGGCCATCGAACGCAGCGATGGAAGCTACATTGATGATGACTCCACGCTCATTGTCTTCTGTTACCGGATCGTTAACCTGCATGACTTCAGCGCACAGACGCAGCACATTAAAGGTACCTATCAGATTGACTCTCACGATGTGCTCGAATTTCTGCAACGGCATCGGACCGTTTTTCCCAACCGTACGCGCAGCTCCACCGATTCCTGCGGAATTTACATTAATGTGTACTGTGCCGAATTTCTCTTTGGTCTTTTCTAATGCCGCCGCTACCGCCACTTCATCAGCGACATCGCCAGCATGGAAGATGGCGTTATCACCCAGCTCCGCCGCCGCCTTCTGCAACATGTCCTCGTTCAGGTCGAACAACATGACCTTCGCGCCTGCCGCTATAAAATTTCGTGCGGTGGCCAGGCCTAACCCTGACGCTCCACCGGTTATAAATGCCGATTTATCCTGTAATTCCATAATCGCTTGGCGCCGTGAGTTCGTGTCTAAGGGACGCAAAAGGATAATGTATCCATTGCTAAAGTGAAACAGCTAATGAAACCGGGTTTACAGACTGAAATTACAAGAGTTTTCCCTCATTGGTTTTATTTCCTCTGTACAATCCCCTATGATTCGTAGGACTTGGATTTAATAACGGGAATCATGATGGGACCGCTACAAGGATTAAAGGTACTGGAGATGGCAGGCATTGGCCCTGGCCCCTTCTGCGCCATGATGTTGGCCGACATGGGTGCTGAGGTGGTTCGCATCGATAGACTGAACCAGAAAGGCACGGGTCATAGAGCGAACGTGCTAAATCGAGGGCGCCGTTCAATCGCACTAGACCTCAAAAACCCAGCCGCTGTTGAGACGGTTCTCCGCATGATTGAAGACGCAGACGCGCTCATCGAGGGATTCAGGCCGGGCGTGATGGAGCGCCTAGGCCTGGGACCGGATGTCTGTCTCGAACGTAACCCAAAACTCATCTTCGGCCGCATGACAGGCTGGGGACAATCTGGACCTCTAGCTCAAGCTGCCGGGCACGATATAAATTATATATCCATAGCTGGAGCGCTAGGCGCCATGGGCTATTCCGATAGAGCCCCCGCTCCGCCGCTCAATCTGGTAGGTGACTTTGGCGGTGGTGCCATGTACTTACTGACAGGCATACTTGCCGCACTCCATGAGCGAACCAACTCAGGACAGGGGCAGGTTATCGATGCCGCCATGACCGACGGCACTGCCAGCCTGTTAAGCCCGTTCTTCGGGTTGATGGAGATGAATATGTGGACTACCGACAGGCAGGCCAATAAATTGGATGGCGGTGCCCATTACTACGGTAGCTATGAATGTAGTGACGAAAAATATATTTCCATAGGGTCCATCGAACCACAGTTCTATGCACTTCTTCTAGAGAAGTGTGAGATTGAAGACGAGGAGTTTCTAGCGCAGCAGGATCAGAACGCATGGCCACAACTAAGAGAAAAACTCGTGAAGCTGTTCCTCACAAAGACACGATCAGAATGGTGCGAATTGATGGAAGGGACGGATGTCTGCTTCGCGCCAGTTCTTGATCTTGGCGAAGCGCCAAGTCACCCACACAATGTTGCCAGAGATACCTACGTGAAATTCGATGGCGTGACTCAGCCCGCGCCCGCACCGAGGTTTAGTCGCACGCAGTCAGAGATCAAATCATCCGCGGCCATGGTCGGCGAACATAGCGAGCAGGTCTTGGCAGATTGGGGATATAGCGAAAACGAAATTGAACAACTACGAACCGCGAAAGCGATTTAGACAGAACACATAAATGGACAATCAAATTTTAACAATAGCACTAGCCCTGGTCTCAATGATTACCGGTGTCGCGCTATTAGTGAACTGGGCGAGTAATAGGCAAATTCCCGGCCTGTTTAGGATTGCCATGGGGTATATGGCCACCTGCGTCGGCATTCTATTGGCTTCAATGCAAGGCACCCTGCCCCCTGTTATTTCTGTCTTAATTGCCAACGCTCTGATCATGGGGGGGCGTATTCCCGTCCTTTCCGGCCTGGCGAACTTCTGGAACCAAGAGAAGTCGAAACTGCCGCTCATCTGCTTCGTCTGGTTTCTCGGCACTATGGCAGGCATCTACTACTTTACGTTTATAGATGAATCAGTGCTTTGGCGCATTCGCATTTATACGGCAATGATGGTCATTTTTTCGGTTAGCGTTGCCTATGTACTGGCAAAGGGATTGAAAATCGAGCACAAGCTGCGACCGGTAATGGCCATCAATACCAACTTCGGAGCCTATCTCTTACTCACGCTTTCTGTATTCAACGCGGTAATGGAATCCATTTTCGTGCTATTCAGAGACGGCCAACCGATAGCCTCATCGGAAGGTGCCACGACTGTTTTCCTTCTCGGCTACTTTGTCACCGTGACTATCTTCGCAATCTCGATAATCATCATGACCATGGAGGAGCTCAAGGTTGAATATCAAGAGGATGCAATCTTTGACCCAATAACGACAATACTGAATGAGCGCGCATTTATAGAGGTGAGCAATCGAGTCCTCGGCGTGGCGCTGCGCTACACCAAGCCAGTCTCTATGCTGACTATTGAACTTACAAATCTCGACGACGTCGTCAAACTGCACGGCACCAAGGTGGGCAACTCAATGCTACGCCATTTTGCGCTGATGGCCACCGATAGAAGACGCAATGAAGATGTGCTGGCTCGGTCTAGCTACAAGCAATTCAGAATGCTTCTACCCGGTGTTGATGAAGCAGGGTCTCAAGTCGTCATCAAGAAAATAGAGGACGCCGTGCTTGGAGAAGAATACGTCTATCGTGGCAATTCCCTCAGGGCCGAGTTTCTGGTCTGTGCGATCACCAAGCGAGAGGAAGATCTGCACCTGCAACAAATGCTTCAGGAAGGCGAAGTAGACCTCATCAGAATGAAACAGCAGCTAGAAGCTCCTGCATAAGCCATAGCTTCGCTGTATTATAGACCAACACCCAATCGCTACTCGTTGGAACCCCCCAATGGCCTATAACGCAATTCTCTATCAGATCGAAAACAATATTCTAACCCTCACGCTCAATCGCCCCGAGCACATGAACGCCTTCACCGTTGAAATGGCGAATGAGCTAATCGATGCGGTGAATCGCGCCAGCGAAGACGATGAGGTTCGAGCCATCGTGGTCACTGGAGCTGGTAAAGCATTCTGCGCTGGCATGGATCTCGGCAGCGAGGGAAATGTATTTGGATTAGATGAAAAATTACAACCCAGCCTTAATGATATGCAAACTAAGCTGACTGACCCCAACATTATTGCCGGCGTCCGCGACACAGGCGGCCGGCTAACCCTCGCTATCTACGACTGCAAAAAACCGGTCATTGCTGCCATCCACGGTGCAGCCGTGGGCATCGGGGCGACCATGACCTGCGCCATGGATATTCGACTCGTTTCCGAGAATGCACGCGTGGGCTTCGTGTTCAACAAAATAGGCATTACACCGGAGGCCTGTTCCACCTGGTTCCTCCCCAGAATCGTCAACATGGGAACGGCGTTAGAATGGGTTTATAGCGGTGATTTAATCGCAGCGGAAGAATTAAAATCGCGCGGCTTCGCCAATTCAATAGAGCCTCAAGAGTCACTCCTGGAAAAAGCCTATGAACTTGCTAAGCGAATAGCACAGCACAGCCCCGTGTCTATCGCTCTGACGCGACAGATGATGTATCGTAACTCGGCTCAAGATCATCCACTGGCGGCGCATCAAGTAGACTCCCTAGCAATATTCTATGCGAGTCAGGCAAGCGGCAAGGAAGGCGTCAAGGCGTTCTTGGAAAAGAGAAAACCGGAGTACGTTGAAAAAGCCTCCAGTGACATGCCACCTTTCTATCCTTGGTGGGAAGACTGAACAAAAGAATGAACCAGTGTTATCAAAATAGGATCCCCAATGCTTAAAAATTTCGAACTCCTCTGCTCCACCAGCGGCCGCGTGATACTCGGACTCTATTTCTTTGGTCCCGGCGCGCTGCTGAAAATTACCAATATGGAGGGCACCGCTGCATCCATGGCCGAACAAGGGATGGTGTTTATCTCATTCTTCCTGATCTTGACCATTCTGATTCAGCTATTTGGCGGCATCGCCATGATCGTAGGTTATCAGGTGAAGCCAGTGGCGTTCGTGCTTGCCGGGTTAACGCTCGTCATTAGTGTGGTAATGCATGACTTCTGGAATGTCCCCGACCAGACGCAGAACTTCGTTAAGAATATGGGCATCATGGCCGGCCTACTAGTCTCAGCTGGCCTCGGCGCCGGCGCTTGGAGTCTCGACAGTAAGCTCTATAAATCTTAATAATATCAGCATCTTATCGGAATCACCGATAAGCTGCGACCTCGCTTCTTGACAGCTTTCCGTGCGCCTGCGAAAGTGGCCTTGAATATGGCGCATGCGACACCATCTTAGTATTAGTGGCTAAAGCTACTGCGAATAATTTCAGCTGATTTGAAGATTCGAGTCCGACTAATAAAATCTTCACTACAGCACTATGTAAACGAAACTCTTAAACAGGGATAGCTACATCATGATAATGGTTCAATCAACTTTTCATCTAGTTGCAGAATCCCAATCTGAAGCGCTCGAATTGATGAAGGACATGGTTCATCTCTGTCGCCAGGAACACGGCTGCTTGAACTATGAGTACTTCGAAGGTTTGACCGACACCAATCAGCTAGTCCTATTGCAAGAGTGGGAAAATGCCGATTGTCTGCAGGCCCATTATCAAACTGCTCACATGGAAGAATTTTTAGGCAAGCTTGGTAACTATTTAGAGAGTGAAGTCATCACTCGCAGTTATGCCTCACAGGACGAGCCCCGAGTGACTTCGGCGAGCAGCGAGGACTTGGCAAAGCCAGAGCAGACGATTCACTAAGTCTGTTATTGCTCCTCGCCACAATTCGTATAGATCACCTCTTTTGATTACAAAGTTAGCGCTAGTTATCGAGCTTATAGTCGAACTACAGGGACCAGTAAATGTTCTATACGCTGCAAGGTGATCAGAAGACTCCTGTTTCATCGAATGAAAATACCCGCCTGCTACGCTGGAGAACCTCCACCTTCTGGGTCATGCTCGTTGGCTATGTAGGCTACTACATCTGTCGCGGCAACCTCGCCGCTGCCTTTCCCCTGCTTACACAGGAATTTGGCTACTCCAATACACAACTCGGCCTTATAGCCTCTCTATCCGAAATGGCCTATGCCGCCGGCAAATTTATCAATGGCCCCTTAGCCGATAGAATCGGCGGTCGCAAGATCTTTCTCGTCGGCATGGCGGGTGCCATATTTTTCAATATCATCTTTGCGATCTCAGCAAGCCTGACTGCGTTTATCGTTGTATGGTGCTTCTGCCGCTACTTTCTTTCCATGGGTTGGGGCGGGCTGACGAAGACGATCGGCAACTGGTATCCAAGAGAGCGCAACGGTACGGTGATGGGCTTAATTAGTGTCAACTTCCAGTTTGGCGGAGTTGCGGCCACTCTGTTTGCGGGATTTCTGGTAGCCATCGGTGTTCCTTGGCAGGGGGTCTTCATCTACCCCGCCATGGTACTCGCACTGATCTTAATCTGGTCCTACTTCGCGTCTCGCTCCAGGCCCGCCGACGTGGTGCCCGGCGCCAGGCCGATAGAAGGCGAATCCTCAAAGGAACAAATTGCCGACTATGGTGACGAAGAACAGCCGCCCGTATCGACTATTATGAAGACACTGTTGCGCCTGCCTATATACAGACAGTTACTCGTGTTTAGCTTTCTCACCACACTACTACGTTCTGTATTCTTGTTCTGGACGCCGAAATTTCTATTCGATATCGGCTTGGGCGCGAGCTCTGCGATTTTGCGCTCCGCCATATTCCCATTGTTAGGTGTGGCCGGCACGGTATTCATAGGCTGGTATACGGATCACCATGCGCGTAACGGGGACCGAGCACGCATGATGTGGATGATGCTATCCGTGCTCGTGTTTTGCATGATCGCCATAGCGGTGCTGAGCGACGCCAGCGAGCCGAACTTCAATATGATCTTGTTCTTTCTCGGAGCTAGCGGATTCTTCTTGCTGGGCCCCTACTCGATGAGCAGCGGCTGTCTCACACTAGACATCGCTGGTGCGAAAGGAGCAGGTTCCTGTACAGGTATTATCGATGGGATGGGCTATATTGGCGGGGCGATCGCAGCTTTTGCTGCAGGCATACTCTCCGACTATTTGGGCTGGCCGCAGGTATTTATGGTGCTATCAGTATTTGCCGTCATCTCAACACTCAGCGCCTGGCTAATGAGTCGCGGCTTCCAGAAGATGGCACGAGAATCTGCGGAGTAGAATCCCCTTCCCTACGTCAATCGCTACTGCTGTGCTTCGTATTCCTTAATCTGATCAGTGACACCGCGCACCATACCGTTAGGTATCGGCAAGGTAAGGTGGTACTGCGAGATCTTCCAACCCGCAACCGTGCGTATCAATACCCCTGTGCCGCGGCTACTGCCGTAACTCTGACTCAGCAGCGCCTCGTCAAACCACGCACTTAGTCCATCTGGAGTGATGTTGATGTTTCGCTGCAGCGGCGTATAGACCCAACCATTGCTACCACTGGAGTACTGGCGGAACTCTAACTTGGCCCAGCGCTCTCGCGCATCAGTACCTATGAACACGCCATCGTCGCTCATCAGATCGAAATAGGCATCCCATTCGCCATTCGCTGCGGCCTGATGATAGTCGTCTAACACTCGATTTATGGAAGCGATGTCAGATTGCTGTGACTGGTGGTCATGGGCACAGCTTAACAATCCAAAGGAGAATAGAAATGGTAGTAGTATGTTCTTCATGGACGTTAGTTCTCCTTGATACTAGGGCACCCTAGGCTGCGGTCTCAGTATTGGTAGACGATTCATTCTCATCAAATTCTCCGGCGTCGATACGCGCGAAATAGGCGCTGGCTACCTTCTTAACCTTAGGCGCCAATATCAGTGTGGAGATCATGGTGGGTATCGCCATCGTCGCATACATGCCATCCAGAAGATTAATCACCACATCCAATGAGACGACGGCCCCAGCTATTATCAACGCCATATAGGCGTACATATAGAGCTTCTCTTTTGACGCACCGAAGAGAAAGCCCATGCATTTGCTGCCATAGTACCAATAGGTAAGTATCGTCGTCGTACTCAGCACGATAACCATGATCAGCAGCAGATAGGCGCCGAAGCCCGGAAACGCCTGCTCATAGGCCTGAGTAGTCATCGTGATGCCAACTCCATCGCCCTCCCATACGCCGGTGACCAGCAAGGCCATCGCGGTGCAGGTACAGACGATCAAGGTATCGGCGATTGGCCCTATCATGGCAACCAGCCCTTCTCGGGCTGGCTCATTCGTCTTGGCCGCACCGTGGGCGAGAGACTCGGTACCTATTCCTGCTTCATTGGAGAATGCGCCGCGCTGCACACCGATTAGAATCACCGCACCGAGCACGCCTCCCGACACGGCTTGTCCGGTGAAGGCATCGGTAAAGATGAGTAGGAACATGGAAGGTATCTCGGCAACGTGACTGGCCAACAGCACACCGGTGATTAAGAAATAGAAGATCACCATCGAGGGCACCATCCTGCCCGCAATCGTCGAGACTCTCTTCACTTTTCCTACCGCGACGAAAAACATAACTATGGCAAGAACAATGCCGGCACCGAAGTCGAAACTAAAATGCTCATCCGCCGTTGCCATCCCAGCAGGGATCGCAACGACATCGCGCAGTATCTGCACCAGTTGATTAACCTGAAATACTGGCAGCGTTCCTACCATGCCTGCTATGGCAAACATCCATGCTAGAGGCAGCCATTTCCGCCCCAAGCCTTCGCGAATAACATACATCGGGCCGCCCTGAAGCTTGCCCTCATCGTCTCTACCGCGATACATGATCGCGAGAGAGGCGGTATAGAACTTGGTAGATATTCCGACAATCGCCGTAATCCACATCCAGAATATCGCACCGGGACCACCTACCGTGATCGCGATCGCGACGCCAGTGATGTTTCCCAAACCCATGGTTCCTGCCAACGCAGTAGCGAGCGCACGATAGTGGCTGATGTCCCCGGCTGCTTCCTCGGAAGGGTCATCATGCTTGCCCTTCAGCAGCGCTATACTATGGGAAAAATAACGAAAGTGGCGGAGTCTGGAATGAACCATGAAAAAAAAGCCACCGCCCACGAGCAGAATAACTAGCGGCAAGCCCCACATGAAATTGGTATAGGCAGCGATCGTTGCTTCGATGGAATCCATCACAGCCTATTTACCTGTACTGTGACTAGTTCGATTCTGGCAAGTAATGAGATAAGTCTGTCCCACTCGATATGCTTGGAATTGCGCTCGGTGCCAGCATGGCGGAACCGGGCTATGAATCACTGCGCGTTCCTAGCATCTGCCTCATGACGACGCTCTCCGGCGAGTATGGCACGCATCGCATAGTTGCCCTCGTGGCAGGCATATTCATACAAGTTTTCACCGGTATACATCGGCATCTCTGCAGTCCATGGCTGCGTATAGAGATCTGGATCGTCGACAGTGAATGTGTAGTGGAGCTTGTTATCGGCGACGCGAGTAAATCTCTCCGTCAGTAGAATATTGCTGGAAACCAATCGCTCCTTCGCTACCTGCCAGCCATTGAAGTCTTTCGTCTGCACTACCAAGGTATCACCCTCGTAGTAACCCACCGAGTCACCCAACCACTTCTCATAGGGTAGCTCTTTAAACTCCTGATCGATTCGAACGATACGCGCGTTGTGCACCATCTCTGCAAGAAGTACTACATGAGTCGGGCCTTGCACGATTTGCATATGGTTGTTGTAAAGACTGCTCATGAAGGGCGCGGTTGAAGCGAAGCTCACTAGACAGCGATCTGAAAGAGTCCTTCCCTCTGGCCCGTCACTCTCTGCCATACCCATCGGCAACTCGTCCTGTTGAGATCGACGGATCGCCTGCCCCTCTTCTCTCCAGGGTATCTGACCATCAGACGGGTTTACGATGAGAGATGTTCGATACTTACCATTCATTTCTGCGAGAGCATCGCCCGGTGTAATCCAAAAACCGTTGTAGCCGCCGACATTTTCCGGCCCGGGCGCTTCGGCACCCGTTGCCTCAAGAAAGGCGAGGTAGTCCGGTGTAGAAACCATCTTCGCCAACATCGTTTCCTCATCGACCTCTAACGCGCCTTCATAGACATCGGCCCGCTCGAGGCCGGTTCGGGTCTTGTAGTTCCAGACCCCCTGCACATCCGGTACGCCAAAGCTTGTCTTAGGAGGCACGTAGTCCTCAGCGGCGAAGACGGCAGGCCCTGCAAACGCGGCAATCATCAAGCTGGCCAACGCGGTGATCCGAAAATGAGCTTTCATGGAGACATCCTTAATCAAATTCATTGATGGGCGCAGTCGCCCTGTTTGTAAGCCTAAAATTTAAGCTTAATGCAGTCACTGACGCGCTTGCAAGGACAGCAGCAGGCGCTCGCTCTAGAAACGCTAACATTTAGTGAGAGGCTAGCGAACGTTGTCGGCAAAGATAAACTCTGGCGGAGGTTGCAGGCCGCGAAGATTCTCGACGAAATAGTCCCAGCGCCGCTTCATGAAGTAGCGTCTATTCCCGAATCCATGACTGGAATTGGGCAGAACCACTAGATCGAAGTCCTTATCCGCATCGATTAAGGCATCGACCACTAACAGGGTGCTGGAAGGATGCACATTGGTATCGAGCATGCCGTGGGCAAGCAACAACTTGCCTTCCAAGTTAGCAGCCAGCAGCTGGTTCGCCTGATTATCATAGTTCGTAGTGACTACGGGCTCGCCTTCGTCCGGAATGCTCTCGGGAAACGTCTCTAACAGTCCCTGCCACTTCTCGCCCCAATCATCCTCGTAGTTACGATTGTCGTGATTGCCAGCGCCGGATACCGCCACTTTGTAGAAGTCTGGATAGCGCAGTATTCCCGCGGTCGAAGCGAAACCGCCACCCGAATGCCCCCAGATGCCTACTCGTTCGAGATCCATCCACAGATTGTCTGCCGCTAGCTGTCGGATTCCTTCGATCTGATCCGGCAGGCCGTTGTCACCCATGTTTCCGTAATAAGCATCGTGAAAAGACTTCGACCTTCCCGGCGTGCCCATGGCATCCAGTTCGACTACGATGAATCCAAGCTCGGCTAGCGACTGCTTGTCATTCCGGGAAGCGCGAAAAGAACGCGTGCCAACACTACCGCTCTGTGGGCCAGGGTAGAGATAGTTCAATATCGGATAGGCCTTTGTCTCATCGAAGTTAGAGGGCTTGTAGAGCAAGCCGTAGAGATCGGTGATCTGGTCTCTCGCCTTTACGTTGAACGGAATCGGTGCCACCCAGCCACTATCGATAAGAGGATCGATATCCGTTTCTTCGAGAACCAACTGCCGTTCGCCCACCGTGTTGCGCACAACAGCGACAGGAGCGGTATTCGGTGTCGAGTAGACATCACTAAAATAATTAGCAGACTCGGACCAGCTAATCTGATGATTTGCAATCTCTGGGGTTAGGTTTGTAAGTTCAGTGCCATCGAAATTAATTCGATACAGATACTGAAAATAGGGATCACCAGACTCTCTATTCGAACCGAGAAAATAGATCTGCTGATTTTCTAGATCGATCTGCTGGATCTGCAGTACCGCCCAACTGCCCTCGGTGATCTGCCGCTTCAATTCGCCTGACTGCAGGTCATGCAAATAGAGATGGCCCCAATTGTCTTGTTCAGAGAACCAGACGAACTCATTTCGCTCGGGAAAGACACGCCAATTGGCAGCGTTGTATCCGGATTCGTAATAGGTCTCGACTTCTTCGCGGTAGACAGGCCTCACCTCGCCGGTTTCTGGGTCGGCAATTTGCAGCTGTGCAATCTTGTGATCCCGTGATGAAGAAACGAACGATAATGTCTCGCTGTCTTCACTCCACTCTACATCTAAAAATACGCCGCCGCGGCCAGCTATGTGATCACTGGTCGTCGATCTATGCGGGTCAGGTGGCATATTTAGAGTGACGATGCGCGGCTCATCTTCCAGATGAATCACGACTCTCTCGATCATGAATATGGTGTCATCGCCTGGCAGCGGATACTTCCATGCATCTAACTCGCCATGACCTACCTGCGTAGACCACAGATACATCTCACCCACATTTCTTCCGTCGTGGCGGAAGGTGGCTATCTTGGAAGAGTCTGGGGACCACAATAGAACCGGACCATCGTCGCGCAACCATCCTGCATTGTTGGTCGCATAACCATAGTCCTGCTCACCGTCAAAGGTAAGTTGAGTCGCCTCATTGCTCGCAGTATCGCGAACCCAAAGGTTATGTTCATCGATAAAGGCTGCCATGCCGCCGTCAGGGGAGATAGTTTCACTAGGCGGAGTCTCGGCGAGCTGGTTAAGCGTGTAGCTGCCTAAGTCCAGCACATAGCTCTGACCCGCATAATCAAAATCGAGCTGCTCTCCAACCTCTGCGAGATGCATCCGTGACAGGTTCAAGTCATTCGAGTCAATTTCCTCGTCTGCATAGCTTGCCAGTTCCGTTGCTAGACGAGCCGTATCGAAAAGTGGCGACTTCTGCGCAGTCTGCACATCCACCAGAATATAATCAGAGCCGTTCTCAGTTGAGCGGCGATAGATTAATCGATCATCAATCTGCCAGTACTGAGCGAGGATATTGCCCTGAACTAGGCCCGAAGTATTGACCGCAAGAAAGCTCTCTGCACGTTCATAGTCGGCGGCAGTTATGCTCTCCAGACTAGCCGCGACAGACATAGCGGTCTCGTTGCTGGGCGCCGGCGAACAGGCCTGTATGAAGGCAAGGGAAAACAGTACGATCGAGCTGCGTCTAATCCTGTGTTTCATCAATGCAGGCCTCTCATGTGCAACTGGTGAAGTAGACGCTAAAGGAGTGCATCCAATATTAAGTCAACCGATTCGACTATGCGCTGGTCTCGAGGCCGTAAGTCTGGGGCGAATTCGACGCCGGTCAAGTGCTGCAAGCCGTCAATATAGCGCACTGCGATCTCGCCTGCCTGTTCGTCAGAGAATTGCTGATCCTTCTCCTTCACCATGCCGCGCGCAAATTCTTTAGAGAACGAGACTGGCTTGCCATCTCGGTGCAGAACTTCACCATTGTCATCCAATCGCCAGAAGCGCGAAGAGTCCATCGTATAGAGCTCATCTGCGGCCACTATAATGCCCTCGCTGTTGATACCGTGCTCGGTCTTGGTATCCACCAGCACCATGCCGCGCTCGGCCAGATACTGAGTAATCATGCCGAAGGCCATCAGGGATGAATTGCGAATTTGATTGTATTGCCCCTGAGTACACACGCCACTATCGATCAACGATTGTGCGTCGGTAGTCTTATCTACCTTGTCCTTCGTGCTCGGAGTATCCATGACATAGGGCAGAATGCCGTTAGGTACCAGATCCACGACGCTCAGTTCATGCCCTGCATAGTGCAATACCGTCTCGCCAGCCTCTTTCGCCTGCATCCAATGCTGGTAGAGGGACGTAGAAGTCGAGCTCTGGGCCATGAAGAGTCGCAGGACGTTCTCAAGACTCACCAGTTCAAGATTCTCGGCCGGGATGACAGTCGAACTTGGCAGCAGTCCGGCCACGAAGAACTGCGAGGAGCCCAACACATCTACTACTAAACGCAGCATATGGTCGTGATTGAAGGCTAGCACCTGATCTTTGAATGGAATGGCACCGCGATTCACATCATGAGTCGAGATTCGATTGTTGCGAAACATCAGACGCAGCGGAACGCCCGAAGCACTCTTGAGTTCATCCCCAAACACCGAGTCAGAGACCTTGCCCGCTAATACGGTCGTCCCCGTTAATCTCGGAATCTCCCCGTCATCAATAAGCTGCTGAATGGGCCGGCCTTCGTTCACTGTGCTGCCGTGCTCGGCAACTAATTCTCGGATTTGCTTCTCGTCTAACATGGGATTTTTCGTTACAGCCTATGGATATGAATTGAGCAATGAAGAATAAGTGAATCGGTGGGGGACTACAAGATTGCGAGGTGCATGGCCATGCACCGAGGTGATGCGGCCGCTAAAGGGTGCAATACCAGAGAACGGGCCTACTGAATTCGGATAGAAAAGATGCTGCTGAGGTAGGTCGTACTAAGAAGGGGAAAGTGGTGCCGCCACTAAGAGTCGCTAACTTCGAGAGAGTGGACCTGCTAATTCAGCTCGAAAAGATGCTATTGAGGTGGATCGTACTAAGGAAAGGAAAAATGGTGCCGCCACCAAGAGTCGAACTCGGGACCTGCTGATTACAAGTCAGCTGCTCTACCACGGCTGAGCTATAGCGGCATATTCATTTACTTCACTTTCAGGTCGCGCATACTACATAAAAAGAGCCACAGCATCAATAGTTCAGTTCGCTGATATTTCAGGCCGCTGAGCCACGGGCTCCGCCGCCTGCATATACTTGCGCCTCCGCAGCAGGAACGGACGCTCCACACAGTAGTAGGTAGTCGCCGCTAGAAGCAAGACTACAGGCAGCATCAATACAAGGGTATTCAAGACAGCAGTGGCAAGCGGGTCACTCAATCGCAGCAAACTATCCCAATCATTGCGCAGAAAGTAGTCCAATACCAAATAGTGGCCCATGTAGATGGAATAGCTAACCGTGCCAACCGCCACCAAGGTTTTGCCCACTAGCCGGTGAAAATGTCGTGCTATAGAAAGATAGCCGATTAAGAAGATCGCCCATGCTGTCGCCTCTAGCGTTGGCCAGAAGATCCAGAGATAGTTGTTTACAGCACCCCCTCCAAGCCGATTGAATCCAAACAACAGAACAAGCACCAATCCAGTGCCAGCTATCGCGACATAGTCCAATCGCTTGCCCGCCACGAAATAATTACGGTAGTAGATTCCCGCTAGCATGCCGAGTAAGAATTGATCTATGCGACCCACAATTGTGTAATAGCTCAATTCCCGCATATCCGCGCCTACTAAATAGGCCCCGGTGCGGACAAAAAGGAAGATGAGTATTAGAGCAAGTAGAGCCTGCCAACCCCACTTCTGCACCGCTAGCAGAAGCAACGGGAACACTAAATAGAAATGCCATTCCACAGCGATGGACCAAAAAACGTAGGTAAAGGCCCCACCGTTGATCGCCGTATCGCTATTCGCCATGAAGAACACCGACTGCCACAAAGCGATGATATTGAAGTTTTCTACGTTGAAGGCTATACCCAGAATCAAGAAGAACAGGAACAAGGGATAAGTTCGTAGCAAGCGATTGCGATAGAAGCCTAGATAGTTCAACTTCTTCTGAAGCGAGCCTACGGTAAACACGAAACCACTGAGGAGAAAGAATAAAGAGACCGCCGTGTGTCCTTCGATTACCAGAGCAGAGAATGGGTTGTCGGTCCTCGTCCAGTTTGCCGGATCGTAAGGAGTACCATAGGCCAGCTTATGGGAAATAAAATGGGAGCCATGGAAGAACAACACCAGCACCGCGGCGAAGCCTCTCAGATGGTCAAGTGCGGGAATATATCCGAAATTAGTACTCTTCATAGCGCTTACAATCGGCCCGTGTAACAGGAAATGAAGCATACTAACTTAACACGATATTTGCTAAAGTAAGCGAGTAATAACTGGGCCGAAATCACCCAGCATTCAGGCACGTATCGCTTATCGTGGCCCTGAATAATGCACCTAAATACTACTCTAGAGATATGCTAGAACTCAGGTATGTTGACACCAGTTACACAAGAATGGCTGCAAATGCTCTCGCTCTACGGCTGGATTTGGATCATTCCAATCGTCGAACGGTTGTTTCCCCTGAACAAGCAACCCTTGGTCAGGTCTGGCATCATCAATGACCTGATCCACACCTATCATCGCTTGCATCTGCATAGCATGATCAATGCAGCTTTCGTCGCTTGGCTAGTCACCTATGCCCAGCGGCATGCGGGGCAAGGCGCTTACCTACAGGGCTCATTATCTAACGTGCACTGGGCATGGAGTTTTTTCGCCCTACTCCTGATGGGTCATATCACTTTTTATGTGGCCCATTACTATTCGCACAAGATTCCTCTGCTCTGGCAGTTTCATCGCGTTCATCATAGTTCATTAACTCTCGATTCATTCTCGACAAGCCGTTTTCATGTTATCGATAAGGCACTTTTCGCTGCTCCTTATCTAATGCTAGTAACTTATTTTCAGCCGGACCCCGCTCTGATTTTTCTCTACATCTCATTCAGGGACTTTTGGGGCCGTTATGGCCACGGCAATATCAAAGATGCACATTGGTTGGGCTATTTTGTGAGCAATCCTAAGTTCCATCGCTGGCATCACTCAAATCACCCAGAGGCGATCGATAAGAATTTCTCTGGTGAATTTAATTTCATGGACTATATGTTTGGCACCGCGTACTACCCGAAGGAAAGAATTCCCGACAATTTCGGTGAAACCGGCTACAGCAATAACATAATCGTACAGCACTACCGACCCTTCATTGATATCTACAACATCGCTAAGAAAGACGGCGTCATGGCTCTGTTTAGAAAACCGAA
>NVUL01000081.1 GCA_002401885.1 SAR86 cluster bacterium | reverse complement strand
CGCTTCTATCGATCTTCACTATTTGGGCGGCGCAATTGAAGTGGATCTTGTACTTGATGTTGATCAATTATCGATGGGAATAGCCAGAGACTTGGAAGCTGCAATCGAGGCAGAACCGTATATCACAAAGCTGCGCATCTTTAACAAATTGTATGAATCTAATCACCGCAGGGCTTCATCTTGAAACCGTTGTGCCGCTACAGAGTAGAGTGACATATTTGCTTACAATTGGGACTCAATTCCCTATACTAATGTCCCGCATCTATTGACGATACCGGGATGCTGAGCCAAGAAAATAAGAGCCAAAAAGGAAATCCGGTTAGCAATGAAACCGACTGATATCGCCGATCCCGATTACTTTCATAAAGTAGTCGACTGCCAATGGGCATGCCCGGCTCATACGCCTGTCCCTGAATACATTCGTCTGATTGCTGAGAAACGCTATACAGACGCCTATATGATCAACTGGCATTCGAATGTGTTTCCCGGCATTCTCGGCCGCACCTGCGACCGTCCCTGCGAGCCTGCCTGTAGGCGCGGACGAGTCGAAGAAGAGCCTGTCGCCATATGTCGATTGAAGACAGTTGCAGCCGACTATAAATCCGACATCACGGACCTCCTCCCCCAGGCACCGAAGAAGAAAAACGGCAAACGTATCGCCCTTATCGGTGCTGGACCTGCTTCCCTCACTGTCGCGCGCGACCTCCTTCCACTCGGTTATGAAATCACGCTATTCGAGAAAGACGCTCTTAGCGGCGGCGCCATGCGCACTCAAATTCCTAGATTTAGACTTCCCGCGGAAGTGTTAGATGAGGAACTAAATTACATCCTCGACATGGGTGTTAATTGCCGTTTCGGTGAAGAGATTACCAGCATGCGTGACATTTTAGCTGAAGGCTACGATGCAGTATTTGTTGGCACCGGCGCCCCTCTCGGCAAGTGGCTGGATCTTCCTGGGCATGAGGAGGCTAAAGACAATATACACACCGGTATCGAATGGCTCGCGAGCGTCGCCTTCGAGCATATTTCGAGCGTGGGAAAGAACGTACTTGTACTCGGCGGCGGCAACACCGCGATGGACTGTTGCAGAACGTCCAAGCGCATTGGCGGTAAAGAGGTGAGCGTGGTAGTACGCAGCGGCTTCGAAGAGATGAAGGCATCACCTTGGGAAATCGAAGATGCGATGAATGAAGACATTCCCATATTGAACTTCCACGTACCGAAGCGCTATATCGTTGAGAACGGCAAACTTGTCGCTATGGAATTTGAAAAGGTTCGCAAGGAAATCGATGCAAATGGTAGGCGGCAACTTATTCCCACCGGAGAAGAGCCTGCGATATTGCCCTGTGACGATGTACTCTGTGCAATTGGACAGGAAAATAGTTTCCCGTGGGTAGAGAGAGACCTAGGCATCGAGTTTGATCAATGGGAAGTTCCAGTTCTTAACAAGTCCACATTCCAGTCAACCCACGAAAAAGTTTTCTTCGGCGGTGATGCGGCGCTGGGGCCCGACAATATTATTACAGCAGTCGCACATGGACACGATGCAGCAGTATCGATTCATTTGCTCTGCGAGAAGCAAGACATCACTAAACGCCCGAACCCTCTAACCAATCTTAGCAGTCAGAAGATGGGCATACACCAGTGGTCCTATGACAACGATATTAGCGCAGACTTCCGCTTCGCGGTTCCTCATGCCGACAAGCAAGTAACGCTGAATGACATCAACGTAGAAGTCGAACTGGGCTTCGATGAACAACTCGCGTTCAACGAGACGATGCGCTGCCTGAACTGCGATGTCCAAACCGTATTCACCGACAAACTCTGTATCGAGTGTGATGCCTGTGTAGACATCTGCCCTACCGACTGCATCACGTTTACCCAGAACCAGAAAGAACCCAAGCTAAGAACTAATCTCCTAGCCCCAGCCGAGAACGATGAGCAAGATCTATACGTTTCCGATCTACTTCTCACCGGACGCATCATGGCGAAGAATGAAGACCTGTGTCTGCACTGTGGTTTATGCGCCGAGCGCTGCCCTACTAATGCTTGGGACATGCACAAATACCTATTCAACACGGCCAAAGCGGAAAACGCATGTCAGAGTTAATTCAAAGCTCCAAGGTTACTGCCCTGACCAGGGTCAATGACTTCGTCGTCAAATTTGCCAACGTAAACGGCTCCGGCTCCGCAAGTGCAAATGGCATGTTCGCGAAAGCCGTGTTTCGCATGGGCATACCCATTAGTCCGCATAATATTTTCCCTTCGAACATCCAGGGACTACCCACCTGGTTTGAGGTGAGAATCAACGAACAGGGCTATTTGGGACGGCGCGAAGGAGTCGACCTCATCGTCGCCATGAACGAGCAGACCATCGCTAAGGACATCGCCTCGGTAGTGCCTGGCGGCTATGTGTTGTATGACTCCTCGAAAGTATTGGCAAATGAATTGTTACGCGACGATGTAAACTATCTACCAATCCCCCTTAAGGATATTTGTCTGGAAGAGTTCGAGAAACCAGCGCAGCGACAACTATTCAAGAACATCGTGTACGTCGGCGCTCTCTCTGCGTTTCTCAATATCGACTTTAAAGTGCTAACCGGACTGGTCAGCGAGCAGTTTCGCGGCAAGGAAAAGCTTATTCTGCCGAATATTCACGCACTGGAACTCGGCTACCAATACGCCAGCGATAATTTCGAATGCCCGCTCAATCTACGGCTGGAAAAGAGCGAGAAGAACAAAGGCAAGATTCTGATGGACGGTAATACTGCTACCGGTCTAGGCTGTGTCTACGGTGGTGCGACCGTTGCCGCTTGGTACCCGTTGACTCCGTCCACATCTGTGGTAGATAGCTTTGCGAAGTACTGCAAACGTCTGCGCATCGATGCAGGCACCGGCAAGAAAAAATACTCTATAGTGCAGGCGGAAGATGAACTCGCGGCAATAGGCATAGCGATTGGCGCAGGCTGGAATGGCGCTCGCGCATTTACTGCAACCAGTGGTCCGGGCATCTCATTGATGCAAGAATTCCTCGGACTCGCCTACTTCTCTGAAGTGCCAATCGTCCTCTTTAATATTCAACGCGTTGGCCCGTCTACCGGCATGCCAACACGCTCCCAACAGGGCGATCTACTCTGCTGCGCCTACGCCTCTCATGGCGACACCAAACATGTGCTCCTGTTTCCCGCGAACCCTAGCGAATGTTTCGACTATGCGGCAAGTGCGTTCGATATTGCAGAGCGAATACAGTCTCCGGTAATAGTCATGAGCGATCTAGAACTCGGCATGAATGAACAAATTTGTGACCCATTAAACTGGGATGACAAGAGCCGCTACGATAGAGGTAAGGTACTAAATGCAGAGCAGCTGGAAGGAATTGAGAAGTATGGCCGCTATCTCGATTCTGACGGCGACGGCATACCTTATCGAACCTATCCCGGCACCCACCCTAATAAGGGCAGTTACTTTACGCGAGGCAGTTCACATGACTCCTACGCCGCCTACACAGAAGATGGCACCGTCTACGCTGAGGTAATGGATAGATTGACGCTCAAGATGAAGACGGCTGTAAACTATCTTCCAGAACCAGAATTTTCCGAGACCATTTCCAACAACTTAGGCTTGGCCTTTATAGGCACTACAACTAGCGCCATCAATGAAGTTCTCGATAGTTTAGCGAAGAAAGGCATAGCGCTAGATACGATGCGTATCCGCGCATTCCCGTTTCACGACAGCGTGACGGAATTCTTTGACGCACACGAACTCGTCTATGTAATAGAACAGAATCGTGACGCGCAACTGAAGAGTCTCCTTAAGATCGAATGCAATATTCACGAAGAAAAGATGCACTCGATCCTCAGCTACGATGGCGCATTAATTACGGCGCTACACATCGAGAAATCTATTATTGATTCCATGCAAGTTATGGATGCAAGCGGAGAAGTACCCGCGTAAAACGGCAGCGACTATGAGTTATATTAATAAACCAAAATTCAAACATCCACAGATGCAGACCAATGATATTGGTCTGACGCGCAGAGACTATGAAGGCACTCTGACTACTCTCTGCGGTGGTTGCGGACACGACTCGATCAGTGCGGCTATCATTCAAGCCGCTGCCGAAATGTCTTTAGAGCCACATAGAGTTGCGAAGATTTCCGGCATAGGTTGCTCATCGAAAATACCTTCCTACTTTCTCAGCAAAGCACACGGATTTAATTCCGTGCACGGCCGCATGCCTTCGGTCGCCACCGGGGCCAATATTGCTAACAAGGAGCTCTACTACGTTGGGGTTTCAGGCGACGGCGACAGCGCGTCTATCGGGCTTGGCCAATTCTGCCATATCGTTCGGCGTCGTATAAACATGCTGTACATCGTTGCCAACAACGGCACCTACGGTCTGACCAAGGGCCAGCTTTCAGCTACTGCTGATCTTGGCTCGAGAACCAAATCTGGTGAAGAAAGTCAGTTCGACAATATCGACATGGCAACACTGGCAATCGAACTAGGCGCAAGCTTCGTTGCCCGAAGCTTCTCGGGAGACAAGAAACAACTGATTCCCCTGCTTCAGGCCGGCCTCTCACATAAGGGCTTCGCATTCATCGACGTGATCTCTCCCTGCGTGACATTCAACAACACAGATTTTTCGACCCATGGATACAAGAATACTTGGGAGAATCATATCGCTCTAAGTGAAGTAGACTTCGTGCCAATGCGCGAGGAAATTACGACGAGCTATGCCGCCGGTAAGGAAAAAGAAATAACTCTGCACGACGGATCGGCTATCCACCTACATAAGACTGGCAACGACTACGACCCAACGGATAAAGAGAACGCAATGCATCACATCAATGCCCACAAGAAGCAGGGCAAGATCGCGACCGGCCTACTCTATATCAACCAATCTACGGCTGACTTACATGAATTGCAGGACACCGTAGACAGGCCTCTGAACAGTCTCGGCGATCAAGAATTGTGTCCCGGCAGTAAAGCGCTGAACGATATCAACAATACGTTCCGGTAGTGCTCATCGCTGCTCTTTGATTAGATCGTAAGCGGCCTTAATCGCTTGCGTCTTTTCAGTCGCGATATCGATCATCTCTTCTGGCAAGCCTTTTGCTACTAGCTTGTCGGGGTGATGCTGGTTCATCTGCCTTCTATAGGCCTTCTTCAGCTCAACATCACTACACTTAGCCGACACGCCTAACAATTCGTATGACGCCTTAATCTTCTGTTTAGACGACGCACTATCATTAAAGTGTGCCTGGCCTGACAGGCGACTAATTAATGCGTCGAACTCAGGTTTCGAATAGCCGAGATCACGGGCAATTCCCTCGATTAGAGTTTTCTCGCGAGCATCCAGTCGTCCATCCGCGAACGCGGTGGCCACAATAATCTCTAGAAATATCTGTATTAAATTCCTTCGACGGAAGCTCTCCCGCTTAAACTGCGCGAGTACCTCGTGTATAGGGAATTCCTTTTTCTTACCTTCGTTAAAGAGGTTAATAGCGACAGTGCGTTGCTGCGGATTCAGACGCATCTGGTCCATGACTCTTTCCGCCATGGCGATCTCATCGCTAGTGACCTTGCCGTCGGACTTGGCGACATAGCCCATCAGCGCGAACGTCGTGGTAAAGAATACCGACTGCACGCGCTCAGTGGCGCCTAGACCGAGCGAATCGTCTAACGAAAGGCCATCTAGCCCCCCGTCGAAATAATTACCAAGGGCTGCACCTAACACTGCACCTAAGGGGCCGCCCATCATGAAGCCGAATGTCCCGCCTACTACTTTTCCCCACCAACTCATATTAATACTCGCTACTACTGCTAAATTGTATTCTCGCAAAACCTAGTTCGCTCAAGCAATCCAGAATCAAGCATTGATGCACATCGACAATGTGTCATCGAGCTATCTGAACCTGCGAGGGAGTCTACTAGGAAATGAGGCGCTGAAACCAGTTCTTGTCTAATTCGCGTCTACATCCATCCAACTGACCTGCAAATCGGCTTGAATTCGCCTGCACCCGAGCAGCAGCATCTACCAGCCACTGCTTATTCCGATAAGTAGCACGTTGATAGCCACCGTTGCCCTCGTGGTAAGCATAATATAGATGCATCGCATCATTGTTCGAGATATTACTTATCCGTGTCGAATTCTCGTTGTACCAAGCGACGAAATCAATGGCGTCTGAAAAATTCCTACGCGAGGCACGACTGTTGCCCGATTTCTGTTCATATTCCTGCCAAGTTTCGTCTAGTGCCTGCGCGTAGCCGTAGGCAGAACTTGGACGTCGACCCGGAAAAATCCATAAGAACTTGTTTCTAGCCGGCTTCGCACGGGACCGAAATGAAGACTCTTGATAGATAAATGCCATATTGACCGATACGGGAATACCCCATCGCTGCTCCGCACTCTTAGCCGCGTTATACCACCCTCTACGATCCTCGAATATAGCGCAGATATCCGCCACACTTTCTGGAGGCGAACTGGCACAAGCCGCTAAGAACGAGACTAGCAGAGACAGACAGGCTGTCTTTGTCGTATGAAATTTCATGGCGTTTCGATTCAACCCTATTTAACTGTGCCGAAAATCTGGCACTCAGGCAATTAGATCATCAAGAAGCACAATAAATTCCCCTTCATCGAGGATTTTTATGCCTAATTCTTCCGCTTTCGTGAGTTTTGATCCAGCACCCGGCCCAGCAACAACACAAGAGGTATTCTTCGACACACTCCCAGCCACCTTCGCCCCTAGGGCAATTAACTTGGCCTTCGCCTCGTTTCTAGGCATTTGCTCGAGGGTGCCCGTCAGGACATAGGTTTCGCCCAGCAACGGCTTTGCTGAGTCGTCGTGACTAGGTTCTATGATTGGCCATGTCACACCGCTGCCCTGCAATTCTTTTAGGAGGGCAACATTGTCCTTATTACTGAAGAATATCCGAATATGTTCCGCCATTACGGGGCCGACATCAGACACTTGCACTAGGCTATCCAAATCAGCTGCAATGATGCTCTCTAAAATGCCAAAATGAGTAGCGAGCTGCAATGCCGTCGCCTCTCCCACCTCCCTTATGCCCAACGCAAATAGAAAGCGCGGCAGGGTTGTCTGCTTACTCTTCTCAATCGCAGCAACTATGTTAGCCGCCGACTTGTCTCCCATCCGCTCAAGACTGGCAAGCTGTTCGAGTGAAAGTGTATAGATGTCTGCCACACTTGTAATAATCTCTTTGTCCACGAGCAGTTCTATCAACTTATTGCCGAGGCCCTCGATATCCATCGCACTGCGAGAAGCGAAATGTTTTATAGACTCCTTACGCTGCGCCGGACAGATTATTCCGCCGCTGCACCGATAGAGGACGTCTCCATCTTTCTCGACAACAGAGTCACAGGCCGGACAAGTCTCTGGAATTAAGATGGATTTCCTTCTTATCTTCTTAGGTCCTTCATGGGGGATGACCTTAACGACCTTGGGAATTACGTCTCCCGCGCGACGCACGATCACGCGATCGCCAATTCGCAGCCCGAGACGCTCGATCTCGTCCATGTTATGTAAAGTAGTATTGCTCACGGTAACGCCGCCCACGAAAACTGGCTCAAGCCTGGCTACTGGTGTAATGGTGCCAGTTCTACCTACTTGAAATTCAACATCCAGAACCGTTGTAGATTTTTCTTCGGCAGGAAATTTATAGGCCATGGCCCAACGCGGGCTACGCGCATTGTTGCCAAGCCGCTGCTGCAACTCGATATCGTCCACCTTTAAGACGGCGCCATCGATCTCATAAGACAGATCGTGGCGCCTTGCTAAGAGAGCGAGGCAGTATTTGAGGCAGGCATCGATGCCATTCTCCACGCTGCGATCTGGATTCACGGGAAGCCCCCATTTCTCGATCAAAGTAAAGATGTCACTCAGTGTCTGAGGCAGCACGATGCCTTCAACTAAGCCCACGCTGTAGCAATACATCTTCAGCGGTATCTTCGCCGCCTTCTTAGGATCTAGCTGTCGAATCGCACCTGCCGCCGTGTTTCTAGGATTGACAAAGACTTTGCCGCCCTCTTTCTCAGAGGTTTCATTCAGCTTCTTGAAACCGTCTTTATCGAGAAATATCTCGCCTCGAATTTCAACGACAGTGTTTTTCTTTTTCCGCTTTAATTGTAGCGGGATACTGCCAATCGTACGTACATTATGAGTGATGTCTTCGCCAGTAACGCCATCGCCGCGAGTGGCTGCCCGCTCCAAAACACCATCTCTGTATAGCAGACTAACTGCTATGCCATCCACCTTCGGCTCACAGCTATATTGAATGCTCGACTCTGTCTCTAGGCGTTTCTTGAGGCGTGACTCGAATGATTGCAGGTCGGCCTCATCGAACACCTTGTTCAACGAGAGCATGGCGATTTCATGCCTGACCTGAGTAAAACCTGCGATCGCCTCACCACCGACGCGCTGTGATGGTGAAGCTTCATCGAAAAGCGCGTACTTGGTTTCTAATTCTTCGAGGCGGCGCAGCAAGGCGTCGAAATCGGCGTCAGGAATTTCCGACGCATCTTGAGCATGATACGCGCGATTGTGATGCTCGATCTGCTGCCGGAGAGTGTCTACTTCCCGTAGGATTTTTTCAGGAACTGCCATAGGGGTTAGTTCTGAGCTAGGGTTCTGAGACCTGGTTTTTGAAACTTGGGTTCTGAGCGTTTTACTAAAATCTTAGCCGCGTGCGGCTACAGCCTTAAGGCGGCGTAACTCAAAGTCTCGAATGCGTTGACGATAGTGTTCAATGGTCTGGCCGGTCATGCCGTTTCTGTGATCATCTTTAAGATCTCCGCCGAGCGTATCACGAATCTCTTGCGCTACGCCTAACATTTGCTCGAAGGCATCCAGGTTGTTGATAGGCGTTGGCAAAGCTAGAAAGAAGCTGATTCCCAGCGTAGTGAACTCATCCATGTTATTGAGATCGAAGGTGCCAGGGTTCAACATATTGGCGACGCTGAAAATAACCGTGCCCTGCTGTTCCTTGCTAAGCCGTTTATGAAATATATTCATGTCGCCGAATTTCAGGCCCGAGGTAATCAAGACCTGCAACAAGTCATCGCCGGAGAATACTCTGCCGTCTTTCGCAGTAACATTGAGCACCAAGACTTCCGAAGGCTCGAATTCATCAGAATGCGCCTCTTGCTCTTCCGGCGCTTGCTCTAAACTAGCCGCTCGCTTCTGATCCAACTCATCGATGGTTTCCTCACCAACAACCGGCTCTACATAGGCAGGCTCCACTGTCATCGATTCTTCGTGCTCGACTTCTTCAATGTCTACTTGTGCGCGCTCTTCCTCAAGCAGCACATCATCGAGCTCGTCTACCGCTGGTGCTTCCATCTCAATATTAGTGGTAACAGGGGTGGCTGGCTGCTCGTCATCTAATGACTCCCTCCTCTGCTTCGACTTGCGCCCGAAGAGAGAAAATAAGGAACGACTGCTCTTAGGCTTATCCGCTACCTCTACTGCATTTTTGTCGATGTCATCGAAGAGGCCAGTCTGATCAGCCTCATCGATCGACGAAGGGCTACCCCCAATGCGTTCGCCGGCTGTCATTGAAAATTCATCTACGCTGCTATCCGCGTCAAATGGTGCTGGCAATTCCTGCTCCTGCACTTGTGTTAATTCTTGCTCGCTTTGTTCGGCTTGCTCATATAAATCATCATCGAGATTGCTTTCTTCATCATCTCCATAACTGTCATCATCTGCCATCTCGACACTCTCAGTACTAAACGCCTCACCCTCATCAGCTACTTCTGGCCCTGCAGCGTAGTCTGGCGCAATCGAACTCATCGCGTCCACGTTACTTCGAGCCTCATCCTCCTCTAACTCTTCTTCATCGTAGTCGAACAGCGCCGAATTCGAGTCGTCCTCATTCTGTGCAGCGTTTTCCTGGTCAGCTTGTGACTCTGAATAATCGTCTTCTGTTTCTGCCTCACTCTCAGCTTCCTCCCAGTCCTCGCCAATACTGTGTTCCTGGCTAGCATGAGGGATGAAATCGTCTTCTGCCTCTTCTTCGATACTCTCATTTTGCTCTTCTTGAGCGACTACATCGGCTTCTTCAACTACAGGCTCTTCAACTACAGACCCTCCTGCGAAAGCCGTCTCGGCAGCTAAATCTTTTGCGGCCTCTACTTCCTGCTGGTCCTCGCGCGGAGGAATTACCCTTGTAACCGCGGGCTCCGATAGCTCAACTGCATCCATGAGCACGGGGATGTGGCCATCAATCTCTGCATCGGTCAGGTTAAGGGATTTCGCCTTCGTCTCGGCTAGGTCCAGAGCATTATTCTGTCGATTCACTTCTTCTAGCGAACGGGTGACAACACGCGCGCCGCCGCCGGGCAACTCGGCCAGCTCTAGCGATTCTAGGTCGACGTTCTGCGGAATATTCTTATCGATGGCTAGCTTGATCTGACCACGGCGGGCATTAATCGCCACGTACAAGCCTCTAAGCACCACGGCGACTATGGCTAAGCCCAACAATAAGATAACTAATTCGCGTCCATTCATAGGAAATCTACAATACTCGATAAGAATGCATTTAAAACGTGAAAATTTTTAATGTTATCTTACAGTTACCGCATTTTCTTTAGCACAGAAATGGGCTTTTTAGGCTAGGGTAGTTAGGGGGGCGCCTGAGAGGAAGTCGGCGATGATGCCGAGACAGTTACATAGCTGCCAATTCGGCCGCCTCCTCGATATCAACGGCGACGATTCTGGACACACCAGGCTCGTGCATAGTCACACCGAGGAGCTGATTCGCCATCTCCATGGTGATCTTGTTGTGAGTGATGAAGATGAACTGCACATTCTCCGACATTTCCTTCACCAGATTCGCATAACGCCCAACGTTCGCGTCATCCAGAGGAGCGTCGACCTCATCCAGCATACAGAATGGCGATGGATTCAGTCGGAAAATTGAGAATACCAACGCGATCGCCGTCATCGCTTTCTCGCCACCCGAGAGAAGGTGAATCGTGCTATTACGCTTACCCGGCGGCCTAGCCATGATGGCAACACCGGTATCGAGTAGATCTTCGCCCGTCATATCCAAATAAGCGTGGCCGCCACCAAATACTTTTGGAAACAGGTTCTGTAGGCCTGAATTAATCTTGTCGAAAGTATCCTTGAAGCGTGACCGGGTCTCCTTGTCGATCTTGCGAATCGCATTCTCAAGAGTGTCCAGCGCCCTCTCTAGGTCTCCATTCTGCTTGTCTAGATAGATCTTGCGCTCAGATTGCTGCGCGTATTCGTCGATGGCAGCGAGGTTGATGGGACCCAGACGCTGAATTCGATTACCCAACTTCTCCAACTCCTGCTCACACTGCTCTTCGCCCAGCTCTTCGGGCAGGTTCTCCAGAACCTCCGCGAGTACAAATTTCGCCTGTTCGAGCTGTTCAAGTATGCCGTCGCGCTTAACCGATGCCCCTTCACTCTTGAGGCGCTTATGCATGAGGCTTTCCCGGACCTGATTGAGCTGCTCCAACACCTGATTGCGTTGTTGCTCTAAAGCCCGCGTGGCATGTTCGTTCGCATCTACCTTCGCCTTCGCCTCTGCCAGCTCTTTCTCCACTGCCAGGCGTTGCTCCAACAAGGCTTCAAGATCGCTGCGCATCTTCGCTAGCGGCTCATCGGCTGACGCTATCTGCTCCTGCAGCGAATCCATGCGTTCGCGGCTGCGCTGCACCTGGGTTGCCATCCTATCCATGGTCTCGCGCGTAGACTGTAATTGCGACTGAACGGATTGCTGCTTAAGTGCTAGTTCGTGCGCCAAATCTTTGTCTTTTCGAGATTTTTCCCTACATGACTCTAACGCCAATTGACGCTCATCACGCTGTGTTTCCAGTAGTTCGCGGCCTCCGACATCCAACTCCATGCTGTCCAGTGCGCGTTGCAGCCTCGAACGAGAACCTGCGGTATTCTCCTCTTCAACCGCCAATTGGCGATTCAGCTCTTCCAATTCATGGTGAATGCGTTCTTTACGCAGCTGCGCTTCCTCGACCTTGGCCATCTGCGCACTGACTTGAGACTTCAATTCGCTATGCTGCTGGGTCTTCGCCGCCAACTCACCCTGCAGGTTCTCACGCTCTGCTTCGTCCTGACTCAGGGCGTCTTTGGTCTGTATCTGTTTCTCATGTAAAGAATTAGATTGTTCTTCTAGTTTTTTGATTTTTTTGAATAAATCAGCAATTACTCCACGTCTTTCTACGATGGATTCCTGCTTATTGAAATTGCTCACCTGCAGCCACGCACTGCCAAGCCATACGCCATCGGCGGTGATGATCGAATCCTGTGGGCCTAGCTGAGCGCGATGAGAAAGTGCTTCAGACACATTGCCGGCCACATAGATGCCGCGCAACATATCGCTCAGCCCCCACTCGCTGCTGACCTTATCCGTCAGGGGAGAAAGTGACTTCTGTGGGATCTCAGCCGACTCTTTGGCGGCGCGCACATCGATAAGAGCAACTTTGCCTTGCGGCAACTCGGATAACATCGCCTCGATATTGTCCAGACCCTCTACACAGATACTCTGCAGCGAGTCGCCGAGCACCATCTCTACCGCGCGCTCCCAGCCAGCGTCTATCTTGATGCCCTCTGCGAGCCTGATTTGATTGTCCAGGCCCTGCTTGCCTAGCCACTGATTCAGGGATTCGTTGTCTTGCCCTAGAGCGGCCTGTTGCAGCGCCTCTAATGAAGCTTGTTTTCCCTTAGCGGTCTGCAATTCACTGCGGATATCATTCAAATCGTCGGCACCCTTGCTGATAGATGTGCGATGCTCTTCGATCGATAGATTCAGCGCTCGGTTCTTTGCCTGCATCGAAGCAAGTGTCTCTTCGAGCAGCAGCACTTCGGTTGAGGCTTCACTGACGGAGTCGTCTACAGGTCCTTCGGCAAGCGACTTATTCTCGTCTTCGAGCTTGCGCCTTCGTTCGAGTCCGCGCTCAACAATGTTCTCTAGTTGCTGGATTCTGGATTGCTCTACCTCGGCAACTTGGCGCGGCTCTTCGGCACGCTGATTGAAGGTATCCCAATCAAGCTGCCATTGAGTTAGATCTTGTTCTGCCTGCGCTAGTAACTCCGAGGAAGACTTCTCTGCAATGCGCGCCTCTTCAAGGGCTGGCGTAATAGAAATCATCTCGGCATCGAGCTGTGTGATCTTCTTAAGGTCAACATCCAACTCTTCTTTGGTCTGCGACCAGACCTCTTCGGTCTCCCTCAGATCGAGATTCTGTTGATCGACACGCTCGATATGATGCTCTATAGATTGCTCGATTCTGGCGATGTCATTACCCAGGCTATAGAAACGCGCCTGCACCTCACCGAAGGCATCGGCGAGTTCTGCATTGTGGGATAGGTGCTCCTCGATCTTCGCATCTTTTTCGCGCTGATCGGCCGTAGTCGACTCGATCTTAATCTCGAGCCCCTTGATAGCTTCCTGATTCTCTTTCAATTCCGCATCGAGACTGCTCCAGCGAAGGCCATTCAAATTGGCTGTCGTATCGCGTTCTTGCTGCTTGAATTCGGCGTACTTTTCGGCGGCAACAGATTGACGTTGCAAGTGTGCCAGCTGGCGACCGAGTTCCTCGCGAATGTCTTCAAGGCGCTCTAGGTTATCCTTGGTTCGCTTGATGCGGTTTTCGGTTTCCCGCCGGCGCTCTTTGTACTTGGATATTCCCGCGGCCTCCTCGATAAACACGCGAAGCTCTTCCGGCTTGGATTCGATGAGACGGGACACCATGCCCTGTTCGATGATGGAATAACTGCGCGCACCGAGACCGGTGCCGAGGAAAATATTGGTGATATCTTTGCGGCGTACCTTCGTGCCATTCAAACTATAGGAAGACTGCGCGTCGCGGTCGACCTTGCGCTTAATAGAAACTTCATCGAAGTTCGCGTATTCGCCAGTGAGCTTGTGATCGTGATTGTCGAAAACCAGCTCAACACTCGCCTGTCCAACAGGCTTGCGGCCTCCAGAGCCGTTGAAGATGACGTCTGTCATGCTCTCGCCACGCAGATTCTTCGCGGAACTCTCGCCCATCACCCAACGGACCGCATCGATAACATTAGACTTGCCACAGCCATTGGGGCCGACTACGGAGCAGAGATTGGAAGGGAAATCGATTGTAGTTGGGTCAACGAAGGATTTAAAACCAGCTAATTTAATACACTTCAGGCGCATGGATGTCTCTGAAAAATTACCTACTTGTTACAGGTAGTGGTGGAACAAATCGGACTAAAGACTGACACTGGCGATGTAACAAAAGCTGTGTTTCTGTGCTAAATCCATGTTTTATTTTTGTGTTAAACACTGCAGCAAAGTCTATCCGATTTGACAGTTCAATGACACTAGAAAACTGGAGAGCCATTAAAAAAACGCGGCAATAAACCAGGCTTCCCGAGTGAAATTTCGCTTAAAAGCTCCTACTGTTGACAGTCTTAACAAGCACGCTTTAACTGAGTTGCTGGCAATAAACTCTTTATTAATTTTGAATTCTGCCATAACCTCATTCTCCCCTACTAATCATCGGGCTTCCCATAAGATGAATTTCAGACTTTACTGGGCAAGGAATTGCTTTCTAGCCGCATTTTTGAGTATCTCCACTTTTGCTAGCGCCGATACTCCTCTGGGCTGGATCAATAGCTCCAATCAAGCGGCCTACACAGCCACCGCCGGCGAATTCGAAATAAGTATTGCGGGCCTGGCGGTAAACAACACTATCGATTTTCTGAATGCGCGGGATGACCTGATAGCCAATAACCGTGCCCTAGTAGGTGACAGCGGTGATTTATCCGGCGCTAAATTTGAAATTCACTATGGCATTACCGAAGCAATCTCTGTGTTCTATCGCCAACAACAGCACCAGTTGACAGTGGACCTTGGCACTATTAACTCGGTATCGGTCGTGGACATCGATGATTCTTTAGACACCACGAGACAAGAGATAGGATTTAAATGGACTTTCTTTGAGGCCAACTTATTAACGCCGGACAATCGGCACTCGGTAGCTTCGCTGGAAATATCTGCCTACTCCAACAGCAGCGACGATTTCGATGTGAGCGCGGATAAAATTAACCTCACCAACCTGCAAATTTTCTTTCGTGACCCGCAAACCTTTTCCGTTAGCGATCTAGAAGATGATGGGTGGAAGGCCCGCTTGGTCTATTCTTTTTCCATGGAAAGACTAGGGATTGCCAGTATTTGGGCCGGTTATGGGGAAAGCAAGGCAACATCAGGCACTACCTCAGACCTCACTTCAGCCACGTTCAGAAGAGCTTTCGAGCAAAGCTTTGAGTTGGAGGAAGCATATTTGTACCTGGGGGCCAGTATCAACCTGCAGATTACACCTAGGATTCCGATTAATATCAGCTATGAATTAATCAACATAAGCGATTCAGATTTCAAGCAATTCCCTGAAAACCCGCCCTCTCAACTGCCTGGATTCTTGAGCGCAGCTAATCAATCCAATGAGGATATAAATCACACACTTAGAGCCAGTGTAGCCTACTGGTTGACTCCACAATTAAATGTCAGCCTGACCGGAAATTTGTACTCCAATCAGTTTCTCGGCGTCGTCCCTCATTATAACAATCCGCTTAGCGGGACTTTTTCCTCACTACCCTACGGATTTGCTGGCGTAGAGTTAGGGTATAAATTCTAGGGCAGTATAATTTACCGCTTAGAAAAATGTTATATTTGGTATATTATCAGTTACTTAGATATAGTTCGTTAAGAAAAATAATGGCGCTGAAATATCGCCAACTATAAAATCAATTAATTCAATAGGTTGAACTGAAATGGTAAGAATTTCTAAGTCGCTCAGATTGATCCAATGCTTGTTCTTATTGGCATTGCTTCCATTCTCTACTCAAATGGCACTAGCGAATGGCATTGCAGTGACTGGTGATACTGTCACTATTTCAGCTTCCGCTGGCGGCTTCAACCAAGCGAAAAGCTTGCTGACAACGCCGGGTACTATTCCAAATACCGACGGCATCCCCACTGCCTCGATCACCAGTGATTTGACATTTACCTTCAATGTCGCTGCGGCCACTGGCAGCACCATTGCCGCTGGGACCTATAGCTTTCAAGGTGGCATGTTTATTGATCAAGACGGGTCTGCACGGCGCCTCGAAATATCTGTATCAGGCATCAGTCTTACTTTCGATGCACTGGGCAACATAACTAGCGGCTCGATTGCAGCAGGCACCAATGCAGTAGTCAGCGGCCGTAGTGCTGATGGCGGCGCAACCGCCGTGATTACACTGACAAATAATCTACTAAGTATAACTGATGCTACTTTTTCCATTACTGCCGGCGCGCAGATCGCTGAAATTGAAGGCTCTGCGAACATCATATTGCAAGATCTGACTACTACATTCACTGCAGCTGCCAGCTACGATTACGGCATCTTTCTGAAACAAACAGGCGGTGTGGCAGGGCTTACTTTTGGCCTAACAGATGGCACTACGTTCTTTGGATGTGCCGCTGCTAACCCAATGGCCCTGGCAGGACAGAGCAGTTTCACAGGTGCTTCCGCGCTGGCGGGCCGCATGGGCGTGGGCCAGCTTGCTGGTGGCTCCGCTACTGCTTATGCAGGTAGTTGTATCACCGTACCCGCGATCGGTGGTGGCGGTGGCGGTGGCGGTGGCGGTGGTACATCTGATACGCCTACAGTAGAGGAACAACAACAAGTCGCGCAAGAGTCTGTTAACGAACTCAACACTATTGATTTCAACAATGTCACTGACAACGATATCGTCGCAATCGTGATGGTCCTAGATGAAATAGTAGATCTAGGAGGTAACACGGTCGCTGGTATTGAAGACGGTGATGTAAACACCAACACCGCGCTAAATGTAGTCGAAACAATTACAGACGTCTTACAAGTGACCGGGGCTGCTACACAGGGCGGCGGAGACATAGACTCTGACGCAATTAACAGCACGCTGAACGGTATTACCGATATTTTTGACGCACTGGATGAAGCCGGAGATGGACTGAACACAGCACAGATAGAAACAGTACAATCCCTCACCGAGACCACCCTAACCGCGGTTACTGAGCTGTTCACCGATACCACCACGATTTCCGAAACCGAATCACTGATTACTAGCGTGAGTAGTGTTATTAACAGCGCAATAAAAGTTGGTGCCAGCCTAGATTCTGATTTGCTCTCCAGTGCAGAAAATTTGGTACAGACGGCTCTTGAAAACACCTTGTCTGATATCGCTAAAGCACTCGATGACAGCCTCAACATTACCTTTGAGAACATTACCACTACGCAGACTCTGCTTAGCAACAATACGCGACTACTTAGCTCTGTGCTGGATAGCATCTCAATAAAGCTGAGCTCAAGTATTTCTCTGGATCAAAGCAGCACTCAAAGCACGCTCGAATCGAGTGGCCTCAATACCGACGCAGCAAGCCGCCTTACAAGCGATTTGGCGCAGTTTGTTAATCCTACTGGAGTTAGTCTAACCAACTCTAGTGGCACCATTACTGCGCAAGACACCATCGAATCCTCGCTTGGCGGTGGCAGTACCGTATCTACTGACGCCACAACCGGGCTGGTAACAGTCAAGACAGCTACCGAGACCTATCCCGTTGCGGTTAGAAATATCGCCATAGTCCCTGCCAGTATTCCCGAAGGAACTACGGACCTGCCTGATGGCTCTCGCCTTTTCGTAGGTAATGGCATTGCAACGAATGTAGTTCCAGCGCCTCAAGACCCGGTAGGATTCGCCAGTGCTCTCGCTGACTTCAACGCCGATGTCGCCTTTTCTTCAAATGGCGGGGTAAATATTAGTAATGACAGCTTAACTTTTTCCGGCTCATTTGATTTTAAAAATATCGGTAGCAGCAGCAGTGCAAGCACTGGGGATGTGACCTTCTCGTCACCTACGGGAAGCCCGGCAGACCCAAGTTATTCGCACAAAGTTAACTATCCTGATGGCACTAGCCAGAATTTGCTTCCGTTTGTAAAAGATAACGATTTTTTCGACTCTATTAAAAATGCCGGTTTCGATTTTAGTACAAAGAGATCAACCGGAGTCGTTAAAATATTCGACTCAGGAAGCTCAGCAGATTTCAAACCAGATTATTTTGTTGAACCACTTTCGAGCACAGATAGCACCTTCCTGCAAGCAAACAAAGACTCGACAGGTACAGCGTATAGGCCGGGAGACTACAATAACGATGGGGTTACCGACTACGAGGTCGTCTCTGACACTGGAAAGCAAATTGTGTATGGCGTGCCTTAGGCTGAGACTAGGAGAGAACCTTCGGCGCCAGTAAAGCAATTCATCTGGCGCTGAAACAGGCTCACCACCATGAACATCGCCTACCTGCTAAGCTCCTTCTTCATTACCGGCTTTTCCTTGCTGGCTTTAAAGCCGTTGGCTACAAAAGTAGGCTTGGTAGATATTCCCGGCGGCAGAAAAACCCATACAGGAGCCACGCCTTTAGTTGGCGGTCTTGGCATCTTTCTGGGCATCCTTTGTGTCTCTACTGTAACCCCAGGGGTGCTATCACAGTTCGGCCCTCTGCTAAGCCTTTCTGCGCTGGTTCTTTTCATGGGAACAGTCGATGATGCTAAAGAGCTGTCAGCCTTCGCGCGGCTCACCGGTCATACGCTGTTAGCACTGGTGATGGCTGTTGCCGTCGATGTGCAGTTAACCTCTCTTGGCAACCTCTTCTACCTTGGCACTATAGATCTGGGACTACTTTCCATCACGGTTACCGTTTTCGCAACCGTAGGCGTCATTAACGCCATCAATATGGCCGATGGTATCGATGGTTTATCCGGTGGCCTGGTTATTGTTGCGTTAGGATTTATAGCTTTGCTCGCTCTAAACAATAACAATATCCAACTCGCCAGCTTCGTCGTTGTAATGATTTGTTCCATCTCAGCATTTCTCAGTTTGAATTTTCGCCGCCCCTGGAACAAAAAAGCACTGATCTATTTAGGTGATGCCGGCAGCACCATGCTGGGCTTTATGCTCGCCTGGTTGATGATTGAATCCAGTCAGGGTGCTGAAGCTATCTTCGCCCCAGTTTATGCTCTTTGGTTCTTAGCCGTACCACTATTTGACACCATCAATCTTTTAATCAAAAGACCACTTCGGGGCGTCTCTCCAGTTACACCCGGAACTGACCACTTGCATCACGCGCTATTGAGCAGAGGCTTATCTGTCGTGCAGGTTGTGACTCTACTGCTAGCTGTCTCCGTATCGTTCGGCGGTATTGCCCTTGTTGGGCGATCGCTGGGAGTAAGTGAATCCTCCATGTTTCTATTATTTATTTGCCTGTTCGCAATCTACTTTGCCTTCTCTGACCGTATCAGGGTCGCCGATTCCAATACGCTGTAAACCCTCGCCTACTAGCACACGAATAAACAGTTTTTTCTTATTAGCAATTAATATTGGTATCTTTCCCGGTATTGGTAAACCGATTACTCTTCGCTGCGTTTGAATAGTGTGTGTCAGCACGTTTTGAGGAGCTTTCGATGCGAAAATTTTTGTTAGTAATGTGTGTGTCAGCGCTCGCCGCCTGCGCGAGCGTCGAAGACCTAACCGGTAACAACCCAATCATAGATACTCAAGGAGTAAACCCAGCCCGATACGATGCAAATCTGGTTCAATGTGAAGCTTATGCCGACGAGGTTGCTATCGCGCAAAAGGCTGGAGCAGGCGTGATTTCCGGCGCTGTAGTAGGCGGTGTCTTTGGAGCCATCGTTGGTAATAGTGGCACTGCAAAGAAGGGAGCAGGCATCGGCGCGATCGGCGGTGGCGCTAGAGGTGTTGGAGAAGGAATACGTGAAAGGGAACGCGTGATTAAACGCTGCTTGATAGGCCGAGGCTATCGCGTTCTCAACTAAGGAGATCAGCGACGTTTTATGATTGCTCTGTAGCGATGCCTCTGCCCTATTTCCCAGAGTGCACTTTAGAATCAGACAACCTCAGTTAACTCGAGGTAAATCCTTTGTTAACTGGAATTCTTGCCCCACCCAGCTATATTTATAGACAGCAAGGAATGCTATCTAGAGGTACAGGGATGTGCCTCGTCCTAACACTTAGACGATGCCAAAGAATGGAATTGGAGGCGCCCCATTGTTCACAATAGACCTACCTAGTGATATCGAAAAACGCTTGCTCGTTTTGGCCATGCACAAAGGCAGAACCGTGCAATTTTGCGCGCGCGAAGCAATTCTTGATTATATAGATGAAGTTGAGGAACGGTTTCTGGCGGTTGACAGGATTAGTGAAGAGGAATCGGCGGATGGTTACGATTTATTGGAGTGACTATTCTGGACAAAGATTGGGGAAATTGAGTTCAATTTAGAAATTGGTCGGGGCGGCCGGATTTGAACCGACGACCACTACACCCCCAGTGTAGTGCGCTACCAGACTGCGCTACGCCCCGATAATTAACAGTAGCTATGAACTGCAACCGACATACGGCGGTTTCTTATTCGCTTACCTCACCCCCGATAATTAGGTAATTCAACAGTAGTTATTGAACTGCAA
>NVUL01000080.1 GCA_002401885.1 SAR86 cluster bacterium | reverse complement strand
CCATGGGCCAGGAAGAGGAACAGAATCAGCGACTTGCGAGTTTTGCAGGTTTCCAGGTGGATGCCCAGCTGATGGCGTCAGCGAATTCCGACGCCTTATTCATGCACTGCCTTCCAGCGCATCGCGGCGAGGAAGTGAGCGCCTCAATTCTCGATGCTGCAGACAGCGTAGTGTGGGATGAGGCAGAGAACCGCATGCATTCGCAGAAAGCGCTTATCGAGTTCCTTCTTTCCCAATAATCTGACGGACTTTTATCGAATTGTGCACCACTATATGTAGTGGTGCACAATATCGAGACAATCACCTGATTTAGCACGGGTTTTAAGCTATTTTCCGCACTTTTTTGAGTCATCCCGCTAGTCCGTAATTATTTTCGGCTCGGGACCGTTTTTTTCCAATAACAACAACAGCCTACTCACAATTTACCCACATATTACGCACAGAGAAAATACTT
Source organism: SAR86 cluster bacterium (assembly GCA_002401885.1). GTDB lineage: Bacteria > Pseudomonadota > Gammaproteobacteria > Pseudomonadales > Pseudohongiellaceae > UBA9145. Next base: position 20,247 of record NVUL01000080.1, on the reverse strand, counting down.
GCATTCACATGCCAAGCGCATTATCTTGTGTCTTCGGTTTATAACTTGTCTATATATTGTATTAGTTGAGCGTAAATCAAGAGCTTGCATCTCTTAGAGATACTAATAAAAATTATTGCAATGCTGGGTGATTAGCGATGCTGTACACCCCAATAATAGTAGAAGCACTTGATCACAAAGGACTTTTTTGTCCTATTTTCGGGCTTATCTTTTGAGTTCCCAAAAAAATTCAAAATATAATTAAAGTCCTGCCGCAAAAACACAATATATAGTGTATGGCTTACCAATTTTCGGCCACGAGATCTGTTTGTATTGATTTCGCTGCAAATCTAGCCAGACGAGTTCTATTTCGCCGCAATATTTGAGGTGGCGAGGTCTGAATCAGTAGGTTTTAACCCCTAGTTGGGTTTTAGCCAAGAAAGCTTAGCTAGTCTGAGCTAATTACAACAATACAGATACTTAAGAATACTTAGCAGTAGACACCAAATTCGGAGCTAATAATGCAGACAGATGTACAGACAGCAGTTGATCCTGCCTCCCCCGCCACCTCAGCTAGCAACGAACCAGCAACTCTTTCAGCGACAGCCCCCGGACAGCTACGCGTTATTAAACGCAACGGCGCCGTGGTTAGCTACTCTGAATCTAAGATCTCGGTAGCGATAACGAAGGCCTATTTGGCCGTTGAGGGTGGGAACGCCGCAGCCTCCTCGCGCATCCACGAATCGGTCCAGCAGTTAGGTCGTCAAATTACTGAAATTTTTCGTCGCCGCATGCCTTCCGGCGGCACGATACATATTGAGGACATTCAAGACCAGGTTGAACTTGCCCTAATGCGCACTGGCGAGCACAAAATCGCAAGAAGCTATGTTATCTATCGCGCCGAACACGCACGCATTCGCGAACAGCAGACCGAAGCGGCAAAGCCTAGTCAGGCTGCAATAATTATCACGCTAGACAATGGCGAAAAAGGCCCCCTAGATACACAGCGCCTTCAGACCGTCATCGACGAAGCCTGCGAAGGATTAGAAGATGTCTCTGCCGAGGACATCTACCAAGAAACACTTAAGAATTTGTACCCTGGCGTAAAAATGGAAGACGTTCGCACCTCACTGGTGATGACCGCTCGCACCATGGTGGAAAAGGATCCGAACTATTCTTTCGTTACCGCCAGACTGCTGATGGACACGATCCGTGCCGAGGCCCTAGGCTTTCTCGGTATCGCAGAATCGGCCACGCAGTCAGAGATGCACTATCGCTACGCTGCAACTTTGAAACCCTATATAGAGAAAGGCGTAGAACTTGGCCTGATCTCACCTCACCTATTAGAGTATGACTTAGGCATCCTTGGCGAGGCTCTGCAGGCAGACCGTGATATGCAATTCACCTATCTCGGCCTACAGACACTTTACGACCGCTACTTCATTCACAGCAATGACACGCGCTTCGAGCTACCACAGGTATTCTATATGCGTGTAGCGATGGGCTTAGCGAGCAATGAAGAGAATCGAGAAGAGCGAGCGATCGAGTTTTACAACTTGCTCTCTAGCTTTGATTATATGGTCTCGACTCCACAGCTTTTTAATTCCGGCACGCTGCGTCCGCAACTCTCTTCTTGTTTCCTAACTACGGTGCCAGATGATCTGCACGGCATCTACTCGGCGATCAGAGACAATGCCATGCTTTCCAAATGGGCTGGCGGGCTTGGCAACGATTGGACACCGGTGCGCGCACTAGGTGCCCACATCAAGGGTACTAACGGCAAGTCACAGGGCATCGTTCCTTTTCTAAAGGTCGTTAACGACACAGCTGTAGCGGTAAATCAGGGCGGCAAGCGTAAGGGTGCCGTATGCGCATACCTAGAGACTTGGCATCTCGATATCGAGGAATTCCTCGAATTGCGCAAGAACACCGGCGATGAGAGGCGTCGCGCCCATGACATGAACACAGCAAACTGGATACCTGATTTATTTATGAAGCGGGTATTCAACGATCAGGATTGGACACTTTTCTCACCGAATAATGTTCCCGATTTGCACGACCTTCACGGCAAGGCATTTGAAGAAGCCTACGTTGAATATGAGCGCAAGGCGGCGGCTGGCGAGATTGAGGTCTACAAAACGATTAAGGCTGGCGACTTATGGCGCAAGATGATTTCAATGCTGTTCGAGACTGGACATCCTTGGATCACTTTTAAAGACACTTGTAACGTGCGCTCTCCGCAGCAGCACATCGGCACGATTCATTCCTCGAATCTTTGTACAGAGATTACTCTGAATACAAACAAGGAAGAGATTGCCGTCTGTAATCTCGGCTCCGTAAACTTAATGAACCACGTCTCTGAATCTGGGTTAGATCAGGAGAAATTGAAGTCGACAATTAAGACAGCGGTACGCATGCTGGATAACGTCATCGACATCAATTATTACTCAGTACCCCAGGCGAAGAACTCGAACCTGAAGCACAGGCCAATCGGTATGGGCATCATGGGCTTTCAGGATGCCTTGTACATGCAACGCATTCCTTATTCTTCCGATCAGGCTGTAGAATTTGCAGATGTTTCTATGGAGATAATTAGCTATTACGCTATACAGGCTTCTACCGACCTCGCCGAAGAACGCGGCCGTTATGAATCTTATGAAGGTTCACTCTGGGATCAAGGCAAACTACCGATCGATTCTCTTAAGCTTCTTCAGGAAGAACGTGGCGAAGAGTATCTAGACGTCAACATGGAACAACGCCTCGACTGGGATAGCCTGCGAGCACGCATTCAACAAACAGGCATGCGCAATTCGAATGTATTGGCAATTGCGCCTACCGCCACAATCGCAAACATCATCGGCGTTTCACAATCCATCGAACCCACATATCAAAACTTATATGTGAAATCGAATCTGTCCGGTGAATTTACCGTGGTAAACCCATTTCTCGTTCGCGACTTGAAGCAGGCAAATCTTTGGGACAGCGTGATGGTAAACGACCTGAAATATTACGAAGGCAGCGTACAGAAGATCGATAGAGTTCCTGCTGAAATCAAGCACATCTATGCTACGGCCTTCGAGGTAGAACCTCGCTGGCTCGTCGATGCTGCAAGCCGTCGTCAGAAGTGGATCGATCAGGCGCAGTCTCTCAACCTCTACGTGGCTGGTGCAAGCGGTAAGAAACTAGATATAACTTACCGCATGGCCTGGTTAAGAGGCTTAAAGACTACCTACTACTTACGCGCACTCGCGGCAACAACGACTGAGAAGTCTACGGTGTCTGATAACAGCCTTAATAAGGTATCTAGCGGCGAGGCCGCGGCGGTGCCCATGGCATGTTCGCTGGATGATCCAGAATGCGAAGCGTGTCAGTAACAGTGTTAATAACAACAGCGAGCGCAGGTATAGCCTGCGTAAAGCATTGTGCTAGTGATTTCCCTAGCAAGAGATAATTAGAAGTTAGAAAAAGAGATTGAGGAAAAACTATGCTGTCATGGGATGAATTCGAGCGGGAGGACGGGGCCGCGCCACTAATCAAAGCCACCGCTACCGAGCCTGTCAAAACTGAAACGGTTAATCAGGAGTCAATCGCGCCCGTTACCGAAACGCCAACTGCTCCCATTAGCCCGCGAGAACAAGTCGCAAACTTCCAATCGAATCTTGACGCCTCGGAAGAGAAGAAGAATGCTGATGCCCTGCAAAAGGCTATCGACGATTTAGAAGAACTCAATGTCGAAGTTGGGCTGGAAGAGCTTGAAGGTTCGGCTAATCGAGTCGCGGTCGACGACAAGCGCATGATTAATTGTCGTGCCGATTTGAATCAGCTCGTTCCTTTCAAATATGACTGGGCTTGGCAGAAATATCTAGACGGTTGTGCAAACCACTGGATGCCGCAAGAAGTTAATATGACGGCGGACATTGGATTGTGGAAAACTCCGAACGGACTAACCGATGACGAACGCCTCATAGTGAAGCGCAACCTCGGCTTTTTCTCTACGGCTGACTCGTTAGTTGCCAACAACTTGGTGCTAGCGGTCTATCGCCTAATCACCAATCCTGAGTGCCGGCAATACATCTTGCGCCAAGCTTTCGAGGAAGCTATTCACACACACGCCTATCAATATTGCATCGAGTCCCTTTCCATGGATGAGGGCGAGATTTTCAATATGTACCACGAGGTACCTTCGGTAGCGAAGAAGGCATCTTGGGGTCTGAAATACACGCAAGAATTAAGCGATCCGAAATTCAACACAGGAACTATTGAAAACGATCAGGCCCTACTCAAAAACTTGATCGCCTTCTACTGCTGCCTGGAGGGCATATTCTTCTACTGCGGTTTCACCCAGATCCTATCCATGGGTAGACGCAACAAGATGACGGGGACCTCGGAGCAGTTTCAATACATTCTTCGCGACGAATCTATGCACCTAAATTTCGGCATCGACATGATCAATCAGATCAAGTTGGAAAACCCACAACTCTGGACTGACCAGATGAAGGAGCAAGCTACGCAGATGATTTTGCAAGCTACAGCTCTAGAAATCGAATACGCGCGAGACACTATGCCGCGCGGCGTACTCGGCATGAACGCTGCCATGATGGAAGAGTATCTACAATTCATCGCGAATCGAAGACTCATTCAGATTGGTCTCCCTGAGCAGTTCGCTGGAGTTAATAATCCTTTCCCTTGGATGTCTGAAATCATGGATCTACGCAAGGAAAAGAACTTCTTCGAAACTCGAGTCATCGAATATCAAACTGGCGGTGCTTTGACCTGGGATTAAGGTCTGGCATTAAGATTTAGTATCGGCTCTCAAGAGTAGATACCAAATGGAGCACACATGAGCGAAAAAAAGTACGCTGACGACGATCCGGAACGCACTCTCGTCACGCTAGATCAGCTTAGTCAAACCATTGAGGTCATGACTAGCGTAGTGAATAGACTGCGCCGTCATTTAAGCGATCAGATCAAGGCCCAGATAGAGGCGCAAGTAGAATTAGAAGCGCTTGCCGCTGGACAGGCAACTGTTGAGTCGCAGCAACTAAGCGGTGAGAAAAGCGAGCAAGAACGGGAAAGAGAGAGTTTCGTGGTAGAAATCAGCCAGCAAGAAATAGAACCCGTTCGCAAATCCACAAAGATCCTCCACTAAGCTTCCTGTCTTGCGACAGAGTAAAGTGGCCACGCTACCCACCATGACTAAGCCCATAGGTGCCATCGTATTAGCGGCAGGTTTCAGCAGCCGCTTTGGCAGTAGCAAACTACTCGCCAGGCTATCGAGCGGAAAATCGGTTTTTCAACAGACTGTGGAGCGAATTGCCGAGGTATTCCCCGACCGACTCGTCGTTACACGCCCGGAGATGGCTGCACAGCTACAAGAACTAGCACAAGGAACAGCAATCCTCAGTTTCGAACATGCCGAACGAGGAATGGGGGCGACGCTGGCTTTTGCCGCACAACAAATTGGCGATTGGGATGGCTGCGTGGTTTGCCTCGGCGATATGCCTTTTATCGAGACCTCAACCTATAGACATATTGCCGAACAAGTCACCGCGAATTCCATTGTTACTCCAACGTTTGACTCTAAAATGGGAAATCCCGTGGCCTTCGGCAAGAATCTTTTTACCGATCTTGGAGCGCTAACGGGCGACAGCGGAGGCAGAAGACTCACGAACAGGTATCCACAGGCTGTTCGAGAGCTGCAAGTCTCGGACCCGGGTATACTGCAAGATATCGACACTCCGGAAGAGCTGGCCCTTTATCAAGATTCCTAGAGCATTCTAATGTTGCACTGATTGCACGGCAAATCCAGCGACTTAAGTAGAGCTGTATTGCATGAGGAGTCGCTTTCGCCCTACAATCTTTGCGTCGATGGGAAAGTACTCCATCCACCACTAATTGGCGGGTTCAGTGAGTTTGTCCGTGTTCGTGGCAAGGCACGCCTTGCCGGCAATGGTTGTTCCCTTGGCAAAAGGCGTAACACCGTCCATGGACACGGACAAACTCACCCGTAGGGCGCTATCCTGATGCTCGCTAGCGGCGTTGCGACGCTTGTCAAGGGTAGCAAAACCCTTAACTGCGCACCGCGCCTTGCTAGCAAACATCGGGATAGCGCTGAACACGCCAATTAGTGGTGGATGGAGTACTAAGTAGCCATGAAGAAAATCAAGAACGAGAGCGAACTCCTAAAAGAAGCGATCCGGGTTGGCGCGCGCTATTTCGAGGCACGTGGCGCTGGCAAATTCGAGACCACCGATCATGTCGATATTAAGGTGCGCGCGATCTACCTGCTACTCGTTAAAGACGCTGTCATACAACCGCTAGCCACAGCTGATGAGAACGTCCTCAATATGCGCCATAAGTTAGCGATTTGGATCTCCAAGAACCTTCCCGCCGATCATCATCTACTGCAGTAGACCACCATGCGTCAATCCACTATTCCCAGTCTTCTCCTGCTAATTTTTAGTCTGCTTACTTTGCTGAACACGGCGATTGCCGACACATCTACAGCTTTACTCGCCATGGAGGATCCACAGAACCCTTTGGTACGAATCAGCACATCACAGGGTGAAATATATCTAGAACTCTTCCCTGCTGAAGCGCCTGGTAATGTCGATAATTTCCTTGCGTTAGCCGAGGGAGAGAAAGAATTTACAAATCCGGACACTGGCGCGCTAATCCAGGCTAGGTACTACAACGGCATGCGCTTTCATCGCGTGGTGCCGGGTTTTATCATTCAAGCAGGTAGCCCGGCGTATAACCCATTGGGACTTCAGGTAAATCTCCTCGACGACGAGATAAACGCAGATGCTCTCGGCCTGGATCAGATATCAGTACTGAACCCGGACGGTAGCTTTGCCGATGTGCTCAATATTGAGTCGAAGCTGGATTTCCATGAAGAGATCCTGACGCCACTCTATTCACAAAGAAATATCACGGATGTCGAGACGGCGTTGAGCAGCCAGCATCAGGTTTTCGAAGCGCTTCAGGGTTTGAGTGTAAAATCCGTCTACGAGAATCAAGGCTATCGCTATGATGACTCTCTGCAGAGCCGACCTATTGAGCGCGGCACTGTCGCTCTGGCGAATTCCGGCCCGGATAGCAACGGTCCCGAATTTTTCATCAGCCTTACCGCCGCCGAATGGCTTTCCGGCAAATACACAGTTATAGGGAGAGTCGTCGAGGGCCAGGAGGTGATGGATAGCATCGGCAACACCGCTATCGATCCAGATCAATTCTCGCGCCTTAGCACCTTGATATACTCAGTGCGAAAGGCAAACTAGTAAGAAAACTAGCTAAATTTGGAGCTGCTATGTCGAAGAATAAAGCCAAAAAGAACTCCGAACGAGGCACCTATGCTCTCTGCATCACGACCGGACTCATCGTAGTCGGCCTGGGACTTGGCCCACTTCTCGGTAGCGTACTGGCATCCAGTGCCGTCGGGGTAGCGGTAGGTGGTATTGCGGCTTACTTAATTAATAACCGCAAGTCGAGTAGAAAAAAACAATAACTCAATACTGCCAGCTCTTTTTCGTTACTCTGCCATAGCCTGAACTGTCTCTTCCATGAATATCTCTCGCTTATAAGGAGGCAGCGAATCTAGGATCGTCTTTCCATAACGCTTGCTAACTATGCGCTCGTCGAAGAGAGTTATCTTGCCTGTGTCCGATTCGCTGCGTAGCAATCGCCCACTGGCTTGAACGAGCCGAAAAGCCGCATCGGGCACAGCCAAGGTCATAAAAGAATTGAGGCCCCGCTGCTCGATCCACTCCGACAGAGTCATTTCTATCGGATCATTCGGCACGGCGAAAGGAATCTTCGCTATCAACACGTGGGTGCAATAATTTCCTGGCAGATCAACTCCTTCTGCGAAACTGGATAAGCCAAAGATCAGGCTGCCCTCGCCCTTGTCTACTCGTTGCCGGTGATATTTTAGTAACTGCGACTTCTGAAAATCATCTTGGCATAAGACCAGATCACGCCACAGTGGAGGCAACAGCTGCATCACATCCTGCATCTGCCGCCGACTAGAAAAAAGCATGAGCGAAGCGCCAGACTCATCAACTATTCTAGGAATTGCCTTCACGATAAAATCGGTGTGTTTCTCTGAGTCTGATGGCTCACAGTGCATCTTAGGAATAACCAGGCTCGCAGAATTTGCAAAGTCGAATGGACTAAGAATACTTAGGTAGTGCGTATGCTCTGGCAAACCTGCTCGCATCTGCAACATATCGAAATTTCCCAAGGATGAGAGCGTCGCGGACGTAAGTACCGCGCCGGCACAATTTTTCCAGAGTCGTTGCTGTAGATTATCTGCGGCCAAGACCGGGCTCGAAGACAAGCCTATATCCGCAAAACTTTCATTTGTATTGTAGCTGAGCCATCTCGCGATCGGTGCCTTACCCTCAGGGTCTACGGATGCATAACTTAACCAAAGCTCCAGATTCGATTCTGCTCGTCTCTGCTGCGAGCCTATCAGTGGAAACCACTGTTCAGCGAGCTGTCTGCGTTTTACATCGCCTCCATCCTCCATCGCCTCTTTCAAGTCATCACTTATGCTTTGAAATGCAGCTGCTAGCTGCGCGAAAAGATTGGCAAGATTTGCAGCCAGACTTTTCACCTCCTCAGGCACGACTCCGAGCGCGAATGCGTGCTGGATTCGGTTGTCATAGCTATCCGCCTGATCTATCGACTCAAGAATTTGCTCCAGTATTAGCCATGCGTGGTCGAGCTGCTCTCTAGTATTGACGAGCAATTTCTGTAGTGATTTCTGAGTTGTCCCATCAATGAAGTCATCCTTCTGCAAGCGTAATGACAGAGTATCTGTACGCTCTAACCAAGTGCTGGTCGCCTTGATTCGTGTGTATGCAGAGAAGTGGTTATTACTCTTGAGTGGCAGGTGATGCGCCTCATCGAATATGTAGATGCATTTCTCGGGCTCAGGAAGAATGATTCCGCCACCCAAAGCAAGATCGGACAAGACTAGATCGTGATTGCTAACGATGCAGTCTGCCTTGTCCATGGAATCTCGGGCCTGGTAGAAACAACAGTTTCTAAAGTGACTGCACTTTGGCCCCATGCATTGCGCATTATCTACGGTTACTGGCTTCCAGTCGGTATCGCTAAGCGAGCTTTCCCAGTCGTCCCTATCCCCCTTCCAGTTGCCCATACTCAGCTGATCCAGCATTTTCTCATAGAGAGCATGGTCTCCGTCGGCCGGATCGTCCAATTCTTCTCCATACAAGTCCATCATTGCTTGCATGCTGTCATTGCCCCTAAGCAACATATCGAGTTTGGCGAGGCACAAATACCGCCCCCTACCCTTCGCTAAGGAATAACTAAAACTAAGATCAGAGCCTTCCAATATCTCTGGGAGATCCTTGAGCACTACCTGTTCTTGAAGCGCGACGGTGGCTGTGGCGATCACTACCTTGTAGTTAAGCGCCTTAGCGAGCGGTAACACCGCAAGCACATAGGCCATCGTCTTACCCGTGCCAGTACCCGCTTCGACCACACAGATCGGGGGCTCGGATTCGTCGTCGTTAAGAGTGGACAAAGTCTTTGCGATCTCAGCGATCATCAAGCGTTGACCGTAACGTGGAGTGAGGTCTCGGGATTCGAGCAGCTGGCGATAGGTGGACTGAATATTCTTCTTTACGTCGTCCGCCAACATCGAGCTGAGTCCTTGAGTTTCTTTCTGATATGGCTAATTGATCTACGAATTATAGCATTTGTATGCCAGTTTCCTGTGAATTTATCGGAATTCGCCTTCAACAGAGTTCTTTTCTGTTTTGATTGAAACAACATCTGCTACACTTGTGTCATAGTTAAATTGCGCACTCATTAGGCTGACAAGTCAGTAGAGAAATCATAATAATCCAGTTAAATTCTTCGGTTCGTAGTACATGACAACTGCCTCAAATCCTGCATCTCCCCTCATAGACAACACTTGGTTGAATCAAGACTCTGCACAGCGTCTTGTTACTATTGAGAAACTAGACCTCGAAGGGCCAGGCACTACTGCGTTCTTTCTCAAAATAGCACAAGAGGATGAGTATGAAGCCGTCCGTTGCTCTGCCATTGCACGCATCGTTGAATTAGAGGCACTCGAGCAACTGCAGAGCGTAGGCGGCAAAGCACAGGAAAATGCTAAGCAGCAAATCTACCGAATTGTCGCGGGCACGTTGGCAAGCAAACACAGCGAAATCGAGCGCATCGAGAAGTTAGAGCAACTACCCAGCAACGGAGCTAAGCAGGTAGCTCTGATAACAAAGCTAAAGACTATTGGGAGCCTAGCCGTCGGTGCAGTAGCACAGAACGAAGACCTCGCTGATATTTGCCTATTCGCAGGCAGTGTTCATGTGCGCAAATCAGCCGCAGTCAAAATCACTGACACTCAACTCCTCAAAGAGATTCTAGCCAAAGTTACAGGAAAAGATAAAACTGTCACCAAAACAATCGTCAGCCGGCTAGCTACAGATTCTAGCGACGAGAGCCAAAAAGGTAGTGCCAATACTGAGGCCGAACCCAAGACCAAAAAAGATGAAGCCACTTCGAAAATTGCAGACAAACCTGTAGACAACAAGACAGAAAAAGTCGAGAAAGTCGACGCCCCGCTCCTAGAGCCCAGCGTTGAATTCGACGCCGTTGAAAAAGAGGCCACTAAACTTAGCTACAAGAACACTGCTCGACTCTTTGAAATTCGCTCACAACTCAGAAAATTGCAAGCCAGGCTAGCGGATACAGACTCGGAGCTTACTGGAAAGATTGAGGGTTTACAGGCGAACATCGCGGAAAAAATTACCAAGAATAATGAATATCAGGAACAGCTGAAGGCGAAGACCGAGGAGCTACTCACCTCTCTCGCAGAGGCTCTCGAGGCTGGAAATTCAGAGAGCGCGACTCAATCCTGGGACAGAATCCAAGGAAACATAAGCAATACAGCCAATCAAGTGCGGGCCGAGCTTCTAAAGAAATCCAACGTACACAAAGAAAAGATCATAGAACTTCGCGATTGGAAGATATTTGCCGCAACGGAGAAGAAGAAAGAACTGATAGCTCATATGCAGCACCTGATCGAGTCGAAGATGCATGCATCAGATCGCTCAAAAAATATTAGCAAGATGCACAAAGAATGGAAGAGCCTAGGTCGCTCGAGCCAGAATGAGCAACTTTGGAAAGAATTTAAAAAGCTATCAGATCAAGCCTACGAGCCTTGCAAGGAATATTTCAAAGAACGAAAACAGCTAATGGTTGAGAACCTGCTAAAACGTCGAAAGATATGTGAATCCCTTGAAGCTGAACATAAGCTTCTGCTTGAGGCTGACGGCGATCCAGACATCTCAAAATTGAACAAACTTCTTAGCGATTCCGAGAAGGATTGGAAATCATACGCCCCTATAGAACAGAGAAAAATTAAGAGTTTACAGAAACGTTTCTATGAGACAATTAATCAGTTACGTAAATTGCGTAAGAAAAAACTATCGATCAGCGCCAAGCAAAAACAGGAAATAGTGGGCCAAGCACAAGAGCTAAGCAAGAGTGATGACAACAAACACGCCATGAACGAGGCGAAACGCCTGCAGCAAGAATGGAAAAAAATAGGCCCTACTTCTTACCGAGAAGATCAGAAGTATTGGCAAGACTTTCGCGCTGCCTGCGATGCCATATTCAACAAGCGCGATCACGCTTCGAATGAATTACGTGAAGACCTCCAAAAGATTGAGACTCGACTCAACGAAATACTCGCCGCTCTGGATGCCATAGCGAAGAAGGATGATTCTTCTTTCCGCGAATCGCGAGCGTCTTATCAGGACTTAGCCCAAGAATTCTCAAACTCACTAGATCCCCGAATCAAATCACAGCGCAAACGGTTGCTTGACCGTTTTAACTCAGCAAAGCGCCTGATCGACGCCAGATTTCGAGCATTGCCCGATAAACGGCAGCAGCAGTTGATGCAGTCCATTCTAGAGAAAGCATCCACGTTGCAGAATATCGAGAAGGCTTTGCTAGGCGAGAGCGATGCGGAAAAATTTAGCTCCCTGCAACAAGCTTTTGACTCTGATGCCTGGAGCAAAGCCGATAAGTGTGGAAATACTGAAGTAGATGACCTGCTGAATACGAGACAGAGTGCAGTTATTTCCGCAAAGTCCAATTCTGAGCTGGCAAAGCAGCGCAAGCAGTGCGAAGACACTTTTAGGCAACTCTGCATACAGGCAGAAATTCGATCGAACGTCGATTCTCCTGCAGAAGACAAAGCACTCAGGATGAAGTTTCAACTGGAACAACTGCAGAGTGGTTTCGGTCAGGCCAAGCCAGACCCAAAACAAAACTTAAAATATGCGATGAACACAGAGATGCACTCCATTGCGCTGGGCCCACTTGACGATTCCACGCGGGAGACTTTTACTGCACGCTTAAGTGACGTATTGCAGAAGTTACGCTGAGGCTTGATTGCGACTTCGGCTAATCACGGGGTTTGCATAACTCAGCAAGTAGTGGCGATGTAACTTTGGATCAACCTGGCCCAGTCTATTCGAGAAAATTTCGCGCGATTCTCTCTCTATTTCAGGACTACTAACTTCTATCCCATCGGCACTCTTCGGCAGCAAGCCTTTTTCCTGCAATAATTCGAATGCAATATAATTACTATCTCGGAGGTTGTAGTTCTCCAGTATCTGCGAGTCTATACTAGCAGCGATGACATCAGGATCATCGCTTTCATATTGCATCTCGCTACCGAAGGCAACGTGAACCGCCCCTTTAAAACCGATCATTCCTGCAACTATGCTCTGAATGTCGCTCTTTTCATTTTTGGTAAACGAACCTGTGGATTCAAGCGCATACAGCTCTTCGGCCTTAAGAACATCGCAGGCGTCATACTCATAGGAAATTGACACCGGCACGATATGTAACTTCTGCAAACTTTCACTGAGTGGTTGTTTGCGCTGATACATGGCTAACATTTTTAGCAGCGCGGCCTCCGTCTTATCGACGCCATCTTTCGCCCGCCCTTCTCTCTGTGCGATCCATACGTGGTCGCCTTGCTCTATGCAGTGATGCATGTACTGTGAAAGTAAGGTTAAACCTTGCAGCAGCTCTCTACCCTTCAGTGATCGCTGCACGATGAAGCTTTTATTGAGACGCATCAGATCCGATACAAACGGCTTCTTTAGCAGGTTATCACCTGTAGCAATTTGCACCGTCCTGTTTCCAGCGTTATACAGGGTGTAATTCACAAAGGCGGGGTCCATCGTAATGTCACGATGGTTGCTCACGAAAAGATAGCTCTTTCCGCTGTCGAGACACTCCAGCCCGGAGTGTGTCAGGCTGGTTGTCGTATCCTCGATCATCTTGTTCATGTAGTCCGCGATAACATCTTGCATGCTTGCCACATCGTGAACGGAGGCAACTTGGCCCTTCAGCTTCTTGCGGGCAATCGATCGCATCACGCCGGGGAAAAGGCGCGACATTTTCGGCGCATAGAAACTAGCAATACTGGAGAGAAACTCTGGATCGGTTACTAGACGATCTATGACTGGTCGAATTTCATGATCGTGATAGGGCCGTATCTCTTTAAATTTGTCCATTTATTCTTTATATATCAATTAGTTAAGAATTGTTAGGAGTTGTGATTTACTGCCCTGCTTTTGGGAGTCGGATTCTATCTGCTTTACTCGCACTTGTGTAGCACAAGCTATTCAGCTGCGGCGTCGATCGCGCTTATAACAGCCACATAGTCATCTAGACTCTTAAACAGGTCTTGCTTCGAATCCCCAGCTTTTGCTTTCGCCTCTGCATAGCCTTGCTCATATGACGCTAGTGCCTCACTTGAAACTAATCGCTCCCTCCTGAACTGGTTCCATTCGGCGAGCTCTTGATTGTTAAGAGTATCCTTATAATTACGCGCCCTATAGCGCTGCAACATGGTGCGTAATCTAGTGTCTCGAAATGGCAGATCTAGCCGCGCCAGATCCGTAGCGGAAGTCGAACGAATCATGGACATTAACTTCTTATCAGCATCCGAAAAGAATCCACCACTGTAGATCATAAAATCTGGATCCGCTTCCTTCTGTCCCGCTTCCTCAGAAAACACTTCAGTGACTTTACTCACGATGTCGTTGTTGCCTTGCAGATAGCTCCAATGACCCTTACATTTATCAAGGTCTATGCCAAACTGTACAGCACCCTCGGCAGACAGGACCGCTGGCGAGGTAACGACTGGGCATTTATTGATATGAATAGTCTTCAGCCCGATACGTTCCACGCCTTCTTCCAACTCATCTCGTGCCGTAAAAATTCTCTTCCTAATCTCTTCTACACTGAGCCTCGCCCAGCTTTCTGGATCTTCGCGCAAATCGTAAACGATGATTCCATTGTTGTTGCTGGGATGTGGGCAGAGTGGCATTACCAGAGCTAGGCAGCCTTGTGTGGCGGGGTACATCATAGAAACATGCAGTACCGGCTTTCGAGTCACCATGTCTATCTCGGACTGCACCGCACGCTTGTTGCGCAGTTTATAGACATAGTCGTAGAGCTTCGGTTGCTTCTGTCTGATTAGTTTTGCGAATTCTATAGTCGCGATCACATCAGAAAGAGCATCATGAGCATCTGCGTGTTCGATGTCATTTGCTGCGGTTAGCTGCTCCAACCTAAAACTAGTACTACCATCTTCACGCCGCGGCCATTTGATGCCCTCCGGCCGAGTCGACGCACAGAGCCTAGCCATGTCGATTATGTCCCAGCGGGAGTTACCGTTCTTCCACTCCCGCTCATAGGGGTCGTAGAAGTTTCTATAGAGAAGCTGCCGGGTAAGCTCATCATCGAAACGAATGCTGTTATAGCCAGCAACGCAGGTACCGGGCCGCGAAAACTCTTCATGGATACGCTTGATGAACTCCATTTCGCAGACACCGTCGGCTAACGCCTTCTGCGGAGAAATCCCAGTTATCAGACAGGCCATTGGGTCGGGCAAGAAATCGTCAGCCGGCTTGCAGTAGAAAACCAAGGGGTCGGAAATGATGTTTAGATCTTCATCCGTGCGAATACCAGCAAACTGGGAGGCTCTATTTCTACGAGGATCCTTGCCGAAGGTTTCAAAGTCGTACCAGTAAATTGAATTATCTGCCATCTGCTTACTCTATGCTGGCGGCTACCCTCCGCCGAGGGGGCCCATAAGGCCCTTGAAAAACTAATTATAGCGACTTCTGTCGTCGGCGTACGGCAAAAGTCTCGTGGCTAGGCACGCTATCAATATCCACTTAGCAATTCCTTCTATTCGCCCATTTGTAGTAGTATCGCTCTGGTTTATTCGCTTGGTTTAGTACTATCCAGCAGAAATAGCCGATAAGGATGAAATGGCTAACTCTTGCTAGAATACTGACTCTGAACTAAATAGACACACAACTTACGCAGAGCATAGCAAACCATGGAATTTCGCGGCGCCCATATACTTAGCGTGAAGCAGTTTGAAAGGTTAGATGTTGATCGGGTCTTCGAAGTTGCTGATAGCATGGTCCCTTATGCTCGGAGAGAGCGCATCACCAGAGTCCTCGAAGGTGCGATCCTAGGCAATATGTTCTTCGAGCCAAGCACTCGGACACGGGTCAGCTTCGGATGTGCATTCAATCTTTTGGGTGGTCAGGTCCGTGAAACCTCCGATGTAAAGACCTCCTCCATTTCAAAAGGAGAGTCGCTCTATGACACCGCCAGAGTTATAAGCGGATATAGCGATATAATAGTCATGCGCCACCCCCAAATGGGCTCGGTTAGCGAATTTGCCAAGGCCAGTCGCGTGCCAGTTATTAATGGCGGTGACGGCGCCAATGAACACCCCTCACAAGCCCTTCTCGATCTCTATACTATTAAGAAGGAATTGCTGTCTAACGATCGACAGATAGATGGCATGAACATAGCGATGATAGGCGACCTCAAGCATGGCCGAACTGTGCACTCGCTCTCACAATTATTGCTGCTGTATAACAACATTACATTCACTCTGATATCACCCACAGAACTTAAAATGCCTGCAGAAATTGTCTCCGAGCTAACGGCTGCGGGACACAAGGTAATAGAAACTGAGGACATGGAAGCGGGCCTGAATGACAATGATACAGTCTACCTAACACGCATACAGGAAGAGCGTTTTACGACGAAACTGGAAGCGGACATCTATCGCGGCCGCTTCAGACTGAATCAATCCATCTATACGCGCTACTGTCAGCCGAATACCATTATCATGCATCCACTGCCACGAGACTCGCGTGAAGAAGCCAACGAACTCGACAATGATCTCAATCAGCATCCAAGTCTTGCTATCTTCCGGCAAACAGACAATGGCGTGGTAGTGCGCATGGCCTTGTTCGCACTGGTTCTCAATGTGGCCGATAAGATAGATGATTCCGCCACCGATGTTGGCTGGTATACCCAAGGCAGGTTCTAGCATTCGAGCCTATTCAATCCAGTATCGCTATCTACAAGAATAATTAGCATCTACAGCAAGCAGGAATACGACTATGGGTTTTAACGACTTACTAAAAATGTTGATCGAAAAAGAAGGCTCGGATTTATTTCTAACAACCGGCGCGCCCCCGAGCATGAAGGCATTCGGTAAACTCACGCCCCTAGTCGACAAAAAAATGCCCGAAGGCATGGTCAAGAAGATCGCCTATCAGATAATGAATGAAGAACAAATAAAGGACTTTGAAAAGAGTCCCGAAATGAATCTTGCCATCGCGGACCCTGACATCGGCCGCTTTCGTGTAAACATCTTTAAGCAACGAGGCGAGGTTGCTATCGTAGCGCGTAACATCAAGACGGAAATTCCCAGCGCCGCATCGCTAGGTCTACCTCCCATCTTGAATGATCTGATCATGCAGAAGAACGGGATCGTTCTATTTGTCGGCGGCACCGGCTCAGGAAAATCCACCTCGCTGGCGGCGCTTATTGATCATCGCAATAAAAACAGCGACGGCCACATCATCACTATCGAAGACCCAGTAGAATTCATCCATCCTCACCAGAAGTCGATCATCAATCAACGCGAAGTCGGCGTTGACACGAATAGCTACGAGGATGCACTTCAGAATACTTTACGACAGGCGCCAGACGTAATTCTTATCGGAGAGATCCGCAGCCAAGAGACGATGGAACATGCACTCGCATTTGCGGAAACAGGCCATCTATGCTTGTCGACTCTGCACGCGAACAATGCAAATCAGGCCTTGGACCGCATCATTAACTTCTTCCCTGAGGAGCGACACAAGCAACTATTCCTGGATTTATCCTTAAATTTGCAGGGCTTTGTATCGCAGCGACTGATTCCGACCGTCGATGGTAAACGAGCCGCTGCCATAGAAATTTTGCTAGGCACTCCCCGCGTTTGTGACCTCATTAAGCAGGGCAAGGTCCTGGAAATTAAGGAGGTCATGGAAAAGGGCGAACAACAGGGAATGAAAACTTTCGACTCTGCGCTCTACGACCTCTATAAAAGCGGTAAGATTAGCCACGAAGAAGCGCTAAAAAACGCGGACTCGAAAAATAACCTACGTCTGAGGATTCAGCTGTCTGACGGAAAAGGCGCTGATGAAACCGATATCGACGATGAAGAAGATTCTGGCGGCCTATCACTGGTTCAGTCCGACGACGACCAAGACAATGTATTTTAGACCGATCCTTATAAATTATTATGCTGAAATATTCAGATTATGCAAAACTAGATGGGATCGCCGCCGCTGAAGGAATTCGCAAGAAGGAATTCACCAGCGCAGAACTAACTGCCTGCGCTATCGATCGCGCAAGGCATATTAACCCCAGCATAAATGCCATCGTGCATGAGAGCTTCGATCTCGCCCTCGAGCAGGCTAAGCGGGTCGATAGCGAGCCTAAACTTCGAAAGCGAAGCAGAGTGGCCGGCCTACCCTTCCTAATTAAAGATCTCGCCGAAGTAAAAGGGCTTGCTACCACATACGGCAGTGCCCTTTATGAGGGCTATGTTTCGCCTCAACATTCCAACATCGTAGCGAAGTATATTGAGGCGGGCCTACCGATACTAGGCAAAACGAACACACCCGAATTTGGACTCACGCTAACTACCGAGGCACGATCCAACGGCCCCTGCCGCAACCCATGGAATCTGGACTACTCGACAGGAGGCTCCAGCGGCGGTGCAGCAGCAGCAGTTGCCGCGGGCATAGTACCAGTCGCTCATGCTAGCGACGGTGGCGGATCTATTCGCATACCTGCCTCTTGCTGCGGCCTATTTGGAATGAAGCCCAGCCGGGGACTCACGGTAATTGGGAATACGCTGAATGAATCCTGGGCAGGCATGAGTGTCGGCCACGTACTGAGCCGCAGCGTCCGCGACAGTGCCGCTTTCTTAGATGTGATTAAACTAAACCAAGTTCACTTGTACCCATTACCAGCGAGCCCTGACTCCTTTTACGATTCGATTCATGAAACGAGCACAGGAAGCAGGAAGCTGCGCATTGCTGTTCAATTTGACCACCCCACGGGCGAAACTGTCGATCAGGATTGCGTCCTAGCGGTACACAAGGCGGTCGAAATCTGCGAATCCTTGGGCCATCACGTGGAGGAGACGGCTCACCCAATCGACCACAGTCTTGCTGGCAGAGCCATGTCGCGCATGATTAATACCTATACCTATCACTCGGTAGCCAAGAGAGCCGAGGAATTGCAGCTCTCACTAGTAGACTGCCCTCTTGAGGCATCAACCCTATCCATGGTTAAGCGAGGGGAATCCCTGGGTGCCGCTGCCTATGTGGATGCGAAGAACTGCCTAATCGCCGCAGAACGGCAATTGCAGGATTTTTATCAACGGTATGACGTAATTATTCAACCGGTACTGAGCAAGGTTCCCCCTAAACTTGGTTGGCTAGATATGGACAGCGAGGACCTCAGAGCCTACGGTAGCAGATTCACGGCATACAGCGGCTTTACAGCCCTAGCCAACGGGACGGGCCAGCCCTCCATGTCAGTCCCAATGCACGTAGCTGAATCGAGCTTGCCGGTTGGCGCGCTATTCACGGCCGCCTGGGGAGGCGACGCGACTCTACTGCTGCTTGCCGCACAACTAGAGAACGCTGCTCCCTGGCAGCAATTGGCAGATGGCATCTAGCGAGCCCGGCTCGAAGCGAGAACGAACTCATGCTGAGGAACATTGTCACAATTCATGACGCCAGCTTTCCCCTAACTGTTTTATAATTAGCTGTAGCGACACAATGAATAGAAGTTATTATTATATAAATAACAATAATTTACATAAAATATCTAATAAATCACTTAACTTTGGAGACCCGGCATGAAGCTGCGACTTTCGATACTATCAGCTGCCATTACGCTCACCCTATCAGGCGCGAGCCTTGGGCAGGAATACCAAACTACTTACACCGAATGGGGTGCTCCAGATCTACAAGGGAACTGGAAGAACGCCACGGTGATGCCCTTCGAGCGACCTCGCGAACTGGGCACTAAGCAAGCCTATACAGAAGAAGAAGCAAAACAACTCGAACAGAACGCGCAGCAAGCGATTGAGCAAGACAATGAGCCACTAGACCCGAACCGCCCTGCTCCCAAGCTCGAAGCCCTGCCATCGGTGGGAAACTATGATCTTTTTTGGACCGATCGCGGTATGTTCCTACCCACTATAGATGGCGAATTTCGCACTTCAGCGATCATCGACCCGCCTAACGGTCGCATCCCGGAGAGAGTTGCCGGTTTCCGAGAGCGCATCCAGGAAGTACGAGCGAATCAGCCGGATAGAAACGCAGGCCCAGAAGGCAGGGGCTTAGGTGAACGCTGCCTCGTGGCATTCGGTTATTCTTCCGGACCCGTGATGACACCAGTGATGTACAACAGCCATATGCAAATCGTGCAGTCACCCGGCTATGTAAACATTATTGTTGAGATGGCACACGACGCTAGGATCATCAAGATTGCCGATGAGAGAAACCCTGCGGGTGAAGTACATCAAAAGTGGATGGGTGACTCCATCGGTCGCTGGGAGGGCGATACACTTGTTGTAGAGACCAAGAACTACAATCCCTGGATCACCTATCGCGGCGCACCCACAGAAAACCTTACGGTAATCGAAACGTTTAAGCGCGATGCAAACAATAAGATCGTTTACGGCTTCACCGTGGATGACCCGACTGTCTATAGCGCGCAGTGGTCTGGAGCTTATCCCTTATCGCGCATGGATGAGCCAGTCTACGAATATGCTTGCCACGAGGGAAATTACGGCATCATCGGGAT
>NVUL01000079.1 GCA_002401885.1 SAR86 cluster bacterium | reverse complement strand
TGCGGGCAGATGGTTCATTCTGTTCTATCACTGGCTCATAGCGGTTCGATTGGTCTGCTGTAACTTTGAAGAGTCACTGCGGGCAGATGGTTCATTCTGTTCTATCACTGGCTCATAGCGGTTCGATTGATCTACTCTAACTTTGAAGAGTCACTGCGGGCAGATCATTTATTCTCCCGTGTAGTACTTTGGTGCATTTTCTTTAACAATTGGCGAATCGGTTGACCAGGCATGACAGGTATCCAATACGACTGGCCGTTTGTCACTAGTGCCGACGTCGGAATCTGCTTTGTTCTTCTTGTGCCTGAGTAATGGCCAGATCGTTTGCATCGCAACCGTTGCCATAGGGAATAGCAGTTCGGTCAGATGTGTGCAGCCTTTCACTCCACCTACCTTCATCCTTATAGCCTTGCGCCATCCTGCTCCCATCTGAATTCCAATCACAGACTTATAAGCAGAAGTAATACCCGGACACATCTCGAACGGACTGTGTTCCGTCACCGCTACGACATCTTGAATCACAAAATTGTCGTCTATGGTCACTCTGAGCAGCATTTCATGTAGTGGCTCACCTATGGGAACTTCACCCCTCCAATTATTGCTGAACTGATAAGTCTTCTTATCGGTCATGTGTGCTTCGATGTCCCATAGACCGTCTTCACGCTCATACCCTCGATAGTCGATGGCGCGTGTATGTACATGTTTACGGGGGGTAGATTCTGGCAATGGCATAACAGTACCTTGGTTCTTTAGCGGAAATAGTAGTCCGGAGCTTATGCTTTCAGGGTAGTTGCAGTGGTTCGTAACCGACTGTCTGAGTAACGAGAGTATAACTCAAGACGGAATTTTTGTGTGCTCTGCCCTCGCAATTGGGGCATAATGTTTGACCAGATTATAGAGGAGACTCAAAATGACTACAGCAAGTGCACGCCACATCCTTGTCCAGACAGAAGACGAATGTAACGCCTTGAAGGATAGAATAAATGAGGGTGAAGATTTCGCAGACATAGCGAAAGAACATTCCAGCTGCCCCTCAAAAGCACAGGGCGGCGACCTCGGTCAATTTGGTCCAGGAATGATGGTAAAAGAATTCGATGAAGTTGTGTTTAGCGCCGCTGTGAATTCTTTGCAGGGACCAGTAAAAACGCAATTCGGTTATCACCTCTTGGAAGTAACCAGCCGCGAAGACTAAACTTTTTGCAAATCCTATCTATTGCATTCTTTAAGATAGGGATCGATATAAAGAGCGGCCTGGTTTTCGACAATGTTTTCGACACTAAACAATCGAAGGCTAAGCTGTCAATCCGATGAGCCATAGTTCAATCCAAAACCCAAAACACGGTTCGAAAATATTCGATGACAAGGATGTGGAAATAATTTCCAGATCTCTTGAGCATGATGGTTTTCTTCGAATCGAGCATCTACAACTTCGTCATCGCCTTTTCTCGGGTGCATGGAGCGAAGTCCTCATGAGAGAGCTACAGTTAAAAGACCCAGCCGTCGGCGTGCTACTGTTCGATCCAGATCGAGACGCGCTGTTGCTTGTTAGGCAGTTTAGGGTTGGAATGTTCAGTGACACTTCTGGGCATAGTGATGAAGTTTTGGGATGGCCATTGGAAATAGTGGCAGGGATGGTGTCTAGCACAGAGCAATACGAAGAAGTTGCCCTCAGGGAGTCGAAAGAAGAGTCGAACTGCGTGCCAACGGATCTCATCAAGATTTGTGAGTATTACAATAGCCCGGGTGGTAGCAACGAGAAGATCATTCTATTCTGCGGGCGTATCGATAGCAGAAATGCAGGGGGAGTGTACGGGTTGACCGAAGAGCACGAAGACATCGAAGTCCAAGTGCTGAGCTACGCTGATGCTATGGGTCTTATCGACAGTGGTGAGATCAATAACGCCATGACCATCATTGCCCTGCAATGGTTGCAGCTACACCGCCGGGAACTGCTCGATAGCTGGAATTAGGGCCTAGAGAACGCCAATCTTGGCATATCGCGCCCACTCACCCCATAATCGGACAATTGTTGATCACTTCTATCGGTTTGCGGGGTCAATTGGCTCGCAATAAGGTCCTAAAACGTTACAATTAGTCATTCTTGCGTCGATGGTCAAGTCGAACGGCCACCGACCGAAAATAGTCTAAGCACTAACGAACTTCAATAGAAAGAGCAGGGATTTGCTTGTTGTGAATCTGATCTTAGCTCTGAGAAAACATGGCAAAAAGTAGCTACAGCGTAGATTTGATTAAGCAGATGGCGGAATGTGACGCTAACTATATTCGTTTGCTTAAGCTAGTACCCCATTTACAGGCCTATCGAGATAAGTCCTTTGTGGAGATGGCCATGCTCAACAACACTGGCCGTGAAAAAGGCATTATTGAGCAGCTAAAAAATAGTAACGAGCCTGAAAAACTATTAGAAGGTTTATTCGTTGAATTTTGCATAGCGGACGAGACAAGCTTTGGTGGCAGGGTTACGGTTGAGATTGAGATTGTCGAGGCATTTAAATACACCACAACCTTAGAAATCAGACAGAAGCCTGTTCTCGAGCAGTGGATGACGAATCCTTCTATGCTGGTTCGCGTTTATCACGATGCGAGTACTGCTGAGGTTATATCCTACCAAGGGCATAGGAATCTCCAGCCGAGATATGAGCAGCCGAATGCGAACATGTACCATTCGGATGAGAAGATGCAAGTGAATATGTTCCTTGGTGAATGGCTAACCCACAGTCTTAAAGTGGGAAGAAGCACTGAATTGGTAAGTGCCACTTAAAACTTAATAATTATCATCAATGGCATTCATGATCGCATTGATTACACAGAACCCAATCAAGATTACTCAGATCACTGATACTCATCTATACGGTACGCATTCCGGCACGCTATTGAAGATGAATACCAATCAGACGTTGGGTCATGTATTGGAATTAGTGAAGGCGAATGAGGATGAGATTGATCTTGTGTTGGTTACTGGAGATATCGCGCAAGATGCTTCCGACAAGGCCTACACAAATTTTCTTGAGATTATTGCCTCATTGAATTCGCCCTTCAGGTGGATACCTGGAAATCATGACAACGCTACTGTCATGAACAGAATTGCAGAGGGAACCCAGGCCAGTGAGAAAACCGCGCAGCTAAATAACTGGCTGATCGTCTTGCTCGATACAAGCATCTTGGGCCAGGTACACGGAAACCTCGCTAAGACAGAAATTAATTTTTTGACTAGCGTTTTGCGAGCTGCAGAGAAGGACGGCAGTATCGAACACTGTCTGATAACGATGCATCACAATCCAGTGCCGGGAAATTCGGCATGGATGAAAGATATTGGTCTCGAGAATAGTGAGAAGTTTTTTGAAGCCATTAAGATATCGAAGAAGGTAAGATGTGTGCTGTATGGTCATATACATCAAGAATTGGATTTCGAGCACGAGGGAATTCGTTGTCTATGCACTCCCTCAACCTGCATCCAGTTTAAACCGAATGTCACCAGTTTCTCTTTAGACAGAGTCAATCCGGGATATAGGTCATTACAATTATTTGCTGACGGAAGGATCGAATCAGAAGTTAGGAGAGTATCCGGCGAGACTTTCGAAGCAGACTACAATAGCCCCGGCTACTAACGCTCTAAAGAGAATTATTACACATTGCCTGTTCAACCCCATGTGTTATACCTGCACGGCTTCCTGAGTTCTCCGCAGTCACTCAAGGCGCAGCAGACGCTGGCCTATTGCTTGGAGATTGGCCTAGGGGAAAACATCACGATTCCTCAAATGAGCCATGGGCCAGCTGAGACCATCGCTCAGCTGCATGCGCTGATAGACGAGAATGAAGCAAGCAATCTAGTGTTAATGGGGAGTTCACTCGGCGGATATTATGCCACTTACCTTTCGGAGTTCTATCAGGCTCCGGCCGTATTGATTAATCCGGCGGTAAGGCCCTATGAACTATGGGAATCTCACCTCGGCGAGAATAGAAATTATCACTCAGACGAGATTCATGTTGTCACTAGAGCGCATATTGAAGAGCTTAGGCAGATCGATGTTCCTGGGCTATCAAAGGCGAAGAATTTCAAAGTCTTCTTGCAGACAGGGGACGAGACATTGGACTACCGGCAGGCGCTTGAAAAGTTTGGGGCAGGCCAATGTGTAGTGCATGAGAATGGCAGCCATAGCTATGATGATTTCGAGCATGAATTGCCTGTCATGTTTGACTTCTTCCTATCAAGAATTGGCCAAAATAAGCGATAAAATACTATCGGGTCACAGAAAAATCCAGGGCTTCCAAATACCTTTTAACAGGCAGTACTCGAAGCCAATACGCAGTGAGAATTAGTTCATGAGTAACACCTACAACGCTGATGCCATCGAAGTACTTACGGGTTTAGATCCGGTAAGAAAACGGCCCGGTATGTACACCGATACGACGCGCCCGAATCATCTTATTCAAGAGGTGATCGACAATAGTGTTGATGAGGCCCTAGCTGGCCACGCAAGTCACCTCAATTTACAGTTGAACAAAGACGGTTCGGTAGAGGTGAGTGACGACGGCCGCGGCATGCCTGTCGATAAGCACAAGGGCGAAAAGGTGAGTGGTGTAGAGCTAATCCTCACTCGCCTTCACGCCGGAGGTAAATTCTCCAACAAGAACTACGAATATTCCGGTGGACTGCACGGAGTAGGGGTATCCGTCGTCAACGCGCTCTCCAAATCTCTTGAAGTAACCGTGAAACGAGACGGCAAAGTGTACGCCATGTCCTTCAAGGGTGGTGAGAAAGCCTCAGAGCTAAAGGAGATCGATACTGTAGGAAAGAGAAACACCGGCACTACAGTTAAATTCCTGCCCGATGGAAAATATTTCGACTCAGTTAAGATCTCCATAGTTCGGCTAAAACACGTGCTACGCGCTAAGGCAGTTCTCTGCTCGGGACTACGAGTTAGTTTTGTGGACAATACCGTCAGCGAGGAGAAGTCTCAGAGCGAAGAGTGGTGTTTTGAAGATGGCCTGATCGACTACCTGACTCAGGCTACAGCGGATTATGAAACGCTACCGAAGGAGCCGTTCTATGGCTCGGTGCAGGGGGGCAGCGAAGCAGTTGATTGGGCGATTCAATGGCTTCCCGAAGGTGGTGAAACTACCGGCGAGAGTTATGTGAACCTAATTCCAACTCCGCTCGGCGGCACCCATGTCAGTGGCTTGCGCACGGGTCTGCTCGATGCACTGCGGGAATTCTGCGAGTTTCGAAACTTGCTTCCCCGTGGCTTGAAGCTCACTGGAGACGATGTCTGGGATAAATGCAGCTATGTGCTTTCCTCGAAACTGCTGGATCCACAGTTCTCTGGTCAGACCAAGGAACGACTATCATCGCGACAATGTGCTGCATTCGTATCCGGCATCATCAAGGATTCTTTTAGTCTCTGGCTAAACCAGCACACAGATGAGGCGGAGTTGATTGCCGAACTCTGTATTAGCAATGCGCAGGTGCGTCTGAAGGCCAGTAAACAGGTTGCTCGCAAGAAGGTTACGTCTGGGCCCGCTTTACCTGGAAAATTGGCCGACTGCTCGACCCAGGATGTCATGTCCGGGGAATTATTTCTCGTGGAGGGAGACTCGGCGGGTGGCTCTGCGAAGCAGGCGCGAGACCGAGAAACTCAGGCGATACTTCCGCTGCGAGGAAAGATTCTCAATACCTGGGAGGTAGACTCGAGTGAGATTCTCGCCTCGCAGACCGTGCACGACGTAGCGGTCGCATTGGGTGTCGATCCGGGCACTAGCGATATCGATGGATTGCGTTATGGCAAGATTTGCATCCTCGCTGATGCAGACTCCGACGGTTTACACATTGCCACTCTGCTGTGTGCTCTATTTGTGAAACACTTCCGGCCCCTAGTTGCGGGTGGATTTATCTATGTCTCAATGCCGCCCCTGTTTCGTATCGATGTTGGTAAGGAAGTCTTCTATGCACTGGATGAAGACGAGAAGAATGGCATCATTGATCGCATCGCGGCAGAGAAGAAGCCGGGTAAGGTTAACGTACAGCGTTTTAAAGGGCTGGGTGAGATGAATCCCTTACAGTTGCGTGAGACAACGATGGCAAGGGATACACGACGCCTCGTGCAATTGACCCTAGAAGAAGACCCAACGGCGAAGAAGAAAAGCAGTACATTTCAGATGATGGATCTGCTGCTTGCCAAGGGCCGATCGGCAGATAGGAAAGCTTGGCTCGAAGCCAGTGGTAGTCACGCGGACTACGCCGAGTAAATAGCTACGGCGGCCAATTGCCGTAGTGTCGAATTAGATTAGTTATCGAAGAACAGAAACCGAGAATTCAATGAACGAAGAAATCACAATTAGTGAAGATGGCGTCGAACAGATTGCGTTGAAGACTTACACGCAGCAGGCCTATCTTAACTATTCGATGTACGTAATAAACGATCGCGCCCTGCCTAACATAGGAGATGGCTTGAAACCGGTACAGCGCCGAATCGTCTATGCCATGTCCGAGCTGGGGCTGAAGGCGAGTGCGAAATTTAAAAAGTCGGCGCGAACCATTGGTGATGTGATCGGCAAATTCCACCCGCATGGCGACTCGGCCTGCTATGAAGCTATGGTACTTATGTCGCAGCCCTTCACCTACCGTTATCCACTGGTAGATGGTCAGGGTAACTGGGGTTCACAAGACGACCCGAAGTCATTCGCTGCGATGCGCTATACGGAATCCCGATTGCAGGGCTATGCCGATGTGCTTCTTGGCGAACTCGGTCAGGGCACGGTCGATTGGAAGGCGAACTTCGACGGTACTTTAGAAGAGCCCGAGATTCTGCCAGCACGACTTCCTAATGTTTTGCTAAATGGCGGCAGTGGCATAGCGGTTGGTATGGCGACCGACATTCCTCCGCACAATCTAAGAGAAGTGGCACAAGCCTGTATTTATCTCTTGGACAAGCCTAAGGCGACGGTCAAAGACATATGCAAGTTCATCAAGGGGCCGGACTATCCAACAGAAGCCGAGTTGATAACTCCGAAGAATGAAATTGAAGAGATGTATAACACCGGTCGTGGCTCGCTGAAAGCACGTGCGACCTATATCAAAGAGAACGGTGAGATTCTTATCAACGCGCTGCCTTTTCAGGTTTCTGGTGCAAAGGTACTAGAGCAGATAGCTGCGCAGATGCAGAAAAAGAAGCTACCGATGGTAGTCGACCTGCGTGACGAGTCGGATCATGAGAATCCCACGCGCATAATCGTCGTTCCGAAATCGAATCGTGCCGATATCGATGCAATCATGTTGCACCTTTACTCAACGACAGATCTAGAGAAAAACTACCGCGTAAATTTCAACATGATTGGAATTGATAAGCGCCCACAAGTGAAAGACATTGCGAGCCTACTTAAAGAATGGCTGCAATTTCGTACTGAAACTGTGCGTCGACGCCTGCAGTATCGTTTGGACAAGATCGTTGACCGCATGCATATCCTTGAAGGTCTTCTCGTTGCATTCCTGAATATCGATGAAGTCATTAAGATCGTCCGTAAGGAAGATAAGCCGAAGCCAGCACTCATTAAGAAATTCAAAATTTCTGATCGTCAAGCAGAAGCGATTCTAGAACTGAAATTGCGTCAACTGGCGAAGCTTGAAGAGATAAAAATTGTCGCGGAGCAGAAAGAACTAGCCACGGAGAGAAAGGGACTGGAGCAATTGCTTAATTCCGCCGCTCGCTTGAAGACATTTATCAAGGGTGAGATAAAAGCCGATGCTGAGAAATTTGGCGACGAGCGCCGCACACCGCTTGTTCAGAGGGAGGAGGCGAAGGCATTCGCTGAGACCGAATTGATCTCTACGGAGCCAGTCACTATCGTATTATCCGATAGAGGCTGGATGCGTGCGGCGAAAGGTCACGAGGTCGATCCGGCATCCTTGCAGTACAAGTCAGGTGACTCCTTCAAGATCGCGGCGCGAGGCAAGAGCAATCAACTCGCAATATTTATGGATTCTACCGGCCGCGCCTATTCCTTGCCGGCGCACAGCCTGCCCTCCGCTCGAGGTCAAGGTGAGCCAGTCTCAGGAAAGGTAAACCCACCCTCGGGCGCAACATTCGAAGGTGTGCTGATAGGAGAGAACGATAAAGACGTCTTGCTCGCGAGTGACGCCGGATACGGGTTCGTTGGCAAGATCGGCGACCTGATCAGCAAAAACAAGTCGGGCAAGGCTGTGCTGAGAGCACCGAAGGGTGGGAGAGTATTAGCGCCGCGAATGGTGAATGACTACAAGAAGGACCTGATCGTCGCCATTACCAACGAAGGCCGCATGTTGATGTTTCCAATTGCCGAACTGCCTCGCTTGGCCAAAGGCAAAGGCAACAAAATAATCAGTATTCCTACGGTGCGCGTTGCTGAGCGCATAGAATTCGTAGTTGCACTAACAGTCTTAACCGAAGACGACACCTTAACTGTTCATGCGGGGCGACGGCACCACAACCTTAAGCCTGCAGATCTGCAGCACTATCAAGGCGAGAGGGGACGGCGTGGAAACAAGCTGCCGCGCGGATTCCAGAATGTAGATCGGGTTGAAGTTGTTTCGAAGGGAGAGCCGCAGAGCGAGTAGAACTTTGGCCCTTAGACTTGGATGTATGGGCTGTGATTTGTCCTGACAGGCGGCGTCAGGTCAGGCTCCAATCTATCTGGAAGCGAACACTCATGCCTTTAACAGTGGGCGACGTTTGTGGAGTTCACTACTGATCTGAAAGTTGTGTGTCGTCAGGAGCGGCTTCATCGTACTGAAGAACATCGTTAGGCATAACCTCCCATTTGGCTTTCGAACCTACGAAAATGTGCCTGCCGATTTCAATTTTCGGGTCGCCATTTATGCAACCCAGAGTCACCCCATGAACTTGGCCATTAAAAGTGCCGCACAAAGTTGAGCCACACACTTTGCAGAACTGTAAACCAAACCCATACTGATTCTGATACAAGGTCAGTAGGTTTTCACCGCTCTTCCATTTGAAGTGCTCAGGGTCAACTACCGCGTAAGCCGAAGCCTGTGAACTGAATGCTTTCCGACAGCGCGAGCAATGGCACGATCGAGCATCACGGAGTGGGCCACTGACCGAATAGCTTATCTCACCACAAAAACACTCGCCGTCAATTGTCACTGTATTCTCCTAGAGACTATTTAAAAATTCCAGCATGGCTGCTGTTGTCTCGAGAGGCGCCTCCTGTTGAACCCAGTGACCGGTATTGGGAATAAGAACCACATCACGAAGGTCCACCATCACAGGGCTCATCGACGCAAGCAGTTGTTCCCGAGTTGCGCCACCAATCACAAAATCTTCCTCTCCCGCAATAAATAGAGTGGGTATGCTGATTTTCTCACCAGTGAGGTGTTCGGTGATTTCCCAGTTGCGGTGAAAGTTTCGGTAGTAATTTACTCCGCCACGAAATCCCGCCTTTTCAAATTGAGACACGATGTAACTCAGGTCATCCTCTGTCAGCCAATCTGGCAAACGAATAGGTGCGCCGAGTCGATCTATCCAGCCTCCGGCAGATCGCAGCGGATCAGTCACCTTTGGGGGCAGCGTCTCGGAGTTTGCTGCTATGCCCAAATACACATGGCTAATCAGGCCTCGGGGGTTCGCATCGTATTCAGCTTCCGCTACGCCGCCCGGCTCATTGTGATAGACAATATAGTGGAAATTATCACCGGCGGATTGTCGCATGCGGTCCATGGGCGATTGTGCCGATCTGCCGCGGTAGGGAACACTCATGTTAATCAATGCCGTGAAACGTTCAGGATGCAACAGCACGGTTTGCCAAGCGATGATAGCTCCCCAATCATGGCCAACCAAAATAGCCGTTTCCTCTCCCAGTGCGTCTAAGATCCCTACCAAGTCGCCGGCTGTATGTATCACATCGTAGTCGTCAACATCGGCTGGGGCTTCAGTTCCACCAAACCCTCGCATGTCGGGAGCCACCACTCGATAGCCGGCATTAGCGAGGGAAACTATCTGGTGCCGCCAGGAGTACCAGGACTCTGGCCAGCCATGGGCCAGTAATAACAAAGGACCGGAGTCGCCCATCTCGGCGATGCGCATAGTAATTCCATTGCTTTCGATAAAACGAAAGCTGACTCCAGAAACTGGTGATTGCTCACTTTGTGCGAACAATTGGAAACTAAGAACACTAATAATTAGTGATAGGAAGAAGGGGCCCAATTTGGATAGCGCCAATTTTTTGGTCATGAGTAGCTCCTGCAAGTGCTTGTTAGTTAATTAGCTCACTCTTTCACTGCTGATCACCTAATCCTCTTCCATAGATACCCGGTGGCTAGCAGAGTGGGTACGATAAGTAGTGCGACTACTATTCCTAGCACTACTGTTATGTTTCTTGTAATGTAAAGTTGCGTAACATAATTTAGTTCGGAAACTTCCGGTATGAAATCACCTGGGTTCATAGCCGTTCCAACCGAAAAGAAAAGCACTAAAAATAATTGTATCAGGACGATGGCCCATACCCAAACAGGTAGGAATTTACTAATTTTATTATTTCTGTCACTCATAGAAGTAATCCATATTGTTTAAGCGACCGTATGATCCCTTCAGCTATTTCACAGCCTACGGTCTTAGCTTAAACCGGAATCTTCACACTTAGTCAGTGTACAAAGTAGCCAGTTGCATTGCTTGTCTTTCGAGTAGGAGAGAGTTGTCTGACATAGGGTCGTTGCTTAAGTAGGTCTTCATCTGAACGCCATCGTCGATGACAGAAAATTCCTCTGCATCAATTCGAGCCGCGGCGCCGGCATGATCGAAGCAGCGCTCACTGATCAACAAAGAGTTATTGGGCGCGTCATCACAAATTTTTCTAGTTGCATCCAGTGTCTTGCCAGTCAGATTGTTCTTTTCCTGTGTTACCGGTGAATACAAACCACTGACGGCCTGTCCGCTGTGAACGGCGAGCTTAAATTTCGCGGCTATGTTTTCGCCTTCAATGTCGTTTAAGTCGCCTACTAACTGCAGAAACAATTGCCCTGAGCAGATGGCATAGAAGGCCTGCTCTTCTTCTAGTTGCTCGGAAGCAAAGTTAACAATGACTTCATCTTCTGAGCAGTAGGTTACTTTTCCGTTGTAGAGTTGCGCGACTTTCCCAGCGAAGAAGTAATACTTATTCAGGAGATTGACCAACGTGCTCTCGCTAAGTGTAGAGGCGAGGTAGTGAAAATTAGCCATCTTGATTGAGAGTAGGGTCACATCCTGCGTGCCGTAACTGGGTGTAAATTGTTCCGGATCGACTTCCGGCTTTCGATGCCCGAAGTTATCCAGGAAAGTGTTCTGCGCCAAGAATTCGGCGGTAGCATTGAACTGTCGAATGGCCGTGCTGAGTTCATTGTGATTGCTAGGCTCTGGGCAGGTCTCGATCTCACCTTTTCGAATATTGCTGATTGCAAAGGCTAGCAAGTTTGCAGGAAAGCTAATCAGGTATTGAAAATAAGTTGTGGTAAGTGTAGCTGCGACTATTAAGAGCAGAACCGTTGCGGCCAGAACGAATAGAAAGTTATTCACGATACCAGTTTCGATATAGCTCAGGTCGAGGCTCAGGCGCACGTAGCCCGCTGTTGAATCGGCGACATTGATTGGCGCTAGATAGTCTGCGCGAACTCTATTGAATTGAATGGGCAGTGGAATGATTGTTGCGGGTGTTTCCAATTCGCTTCTGGCGGCGGCGATGATCTCGTTGCTGATATTGACTACTGCTATTTCAGCAATGGATGAATTTCTTGCGAGGTTGCCGAGTATGACATTCATGCTGATCATGTCATTTGCTAGCACCAGTTCGGTCAGCTGTGTGGCGGTTTGTTGCGCCAGCATATTCCCGAGATTGTCAGCCTGCTGGCGTAAGATATTCTGTGTGTTGTAGTTGCTGATTAACCAGAACACGCACATCGCGAGCAATAATAGCAGGCAGACCGCCGTGGCAAACTTTCGAGAAATCTGAGTATTTTTTTTCGCGGACGCTGAGGTTGTTTCGGCGGGCGAGCTATTCTGAGGGAGATCTTCTTGCAACGCGACCACTCTGTTGGTGACTCTTGACGGCTCTGAGTCTTAAGAATAGCAGTTACCGCCGTGCATCCCCAATCAAATTGTTCAATGAGACCTACTTAGCGACAGTTAAACAAACTGTCCGCGTCTCGATAAATTCAAAGTCCATAGAGGATGATGGCTGGTGCAGGCAATTTCCCTGCATGAAATCGACATTGGCCTGCCATAGCAGTGGCAGAATAGGGAGTTGTTCCAGCATTGGGGCGATTACACTGATCTGTCTTTCGTGTAACTCCTTTATCAGAGAATTCAGGGACGCCAGACTGGCTTGATTTACATCGATCTTCCGGAAGAGACCAGTGTCCAACTTCACGTAGCTTGCAGGCACGAGGGATAAGTAGCGCAGCGGCTTAGGCGTGCAACCAAAATTCGACAGAGAGAGCTTGCAGCCTAACTTTTCAATGACCTTACAGAAGGTGTTCAGGTGGTGCTGTGCGATAAGCGCGTCCGTCTCGCTGATTTGAAAGATGAGCTGCGAGGCGAAAGTCCTTCTTTCACTCAGTCTCTCTTCCAACCAGCGCAGGAAAGGGATGCTGACGAGTGAGTTGTGGCTCAGGTTTACCACGAGACGTCGGTTGGGGGTCGCATCTTGAGAAAGCCGCCTTAGAGTTTGTTCGATGATGCGCCGATCGAGCTTCTCGCCGAGCGCATTTCTTGCCGCCGTTTCGAATAACAAGAGGGTTGGTAGACTCTGCTCATGGTGTGAGAGTGAACAGCGCACCTCATAGTGCTGCAGCGGGTCTTCTGCCAGTTTAACCATTGCTTGAAAATTAAGTTCGAGCTCGGAGCATTTTAGGGCCGCATGCAATTGTTTAAGAGCGACGTCCGGACTGATCGAGACTAGATGTGCAGGCAGTTCCCTGTGATGGTGAGCGAGGCTTAGGTTGTGTCGGGCCCGGGCGAAAACAACGGGCCAAGACGGTATATTCGTTTCGAGTTTGGCTAGGCCAACGCCACATTTGAGCTCGAGCTGCCTTGGCAATGAGGGTGAAACCGCACTTAGCAAAGCTTGCTTGAGCTTATCAGTTATCAGTCTTGCGTTGACGCTGCAATCTGCAAGCAGAAGCGCCGCAAACTCGAAGTTGTGGCAACGACAAAGCAGGACGCGTTTGGGGAGAGAAGTCTTTAACAGCTGTGCGATATCGGTCAACAGTAGGTCGGCCTCGGATAAGCCAACCCAGCTGCGAATCTCATAGAAATTTTCTAGTTGCAGTAACGCGAGTGTCGCTGTGAGATCGCGCTTGCGGCTCTGCGCCAGGCACGCATCGATCGCGCGACAGAGATATCTCTGACCATGTAGCCCCGTTAGAGCATCTTTCTCAAAGGTCTCTTTTTTGTCGATCTTTTCCCTAAATTCTTCTTGTCTGGGCCTGCGAACACTTTGTGGTAATAGTGGGTCGCCGAGAGAATTCGGCGAGTGTTGAAGGGGTTCTGGTGAGTGTCGACTGTCCATCCCTGGCGATGTCCTTAGGCTATCCTGGTTTTGCCTCGCTCCCCTGGGTTCTCTCTCACGAGTCGTGGAACTAGATATCCCGGTAATGAGGCGTGTAGGGTTTTTATCAGCTCGATGGCGTGTTGGTCGGTCACGTAGAAGTGCTCAGTACCGGCAACCTGGTCGGGCATGTGTAAGTAATAGGGTAGTACATTGTGTTGAAAAAGCGCCTTGTTCAGGTCGATCAATGTCTCGGCGCTATCGTTAACATCCTTTAAAAGAACAGCTTGATTCAGCATTGTGACGCCAATATCGCCTAAAATTCCGAAACCATTCGTAACTGCGCTATCCAGCTCTTGTCGATGGTTACAGTGTACAACCATGACGAGTCGTAGCCGCGTCTCACTCAGGCAGCGTACTAGTTCGTTGCTTATCCGCTGCGGAATCACGATGGGCAAACGGGTATGAATCCTGACGGTGGTAAGCGCTTCGATATTCGCTAATTGCTGGAGCAGCCAGTGAAATTGGCTATCCGAGATCGCCAGCGGGTCACCGCCGCTGAGGATAACCTCCTCGATGCTGCTGTCATTCGCTATATAGGCGAAGGCCTCCTCCCATTGAGCCCGACTGGGGGAGTTGGCTCGATAGTCGAAATGGCGCCGGAAACAGTAACGGCAATGGATCGCACAATGCGGCGCTGCAGTTAGGAGCACCCGCCCCTGATACTTGTGCAGGAGCCCAGGTACCGGATTGAACTCCTCTTCATGGAGAGGGTCTGCAACAAAGCCCGCAGCTTGGGTCTCCTCGAATCTTGAAGGCCAGATCTGTCTGAGCAGTGGGTCATGCCAGTTGCCTTTCTCGATTCGTTCCACGAAGGGTCTGGGGGCCTTCAAGGGAAATTGAGCGAGTGCGTCCAAGCTATACGGGCTAGTGGCCGCATCAAGTTTTAATAGGCGCAATAATTCCTGCGGATCTGTGATCAGATCGGATAGAATCTCCTGCCAGGTTTCAGCGCGGTCTGACCGAATAAGTGATACAACTTGGTTTGTCATTCCGTAACCCGAAACAGTGTTTGATTTTATAATGGCAATTGCTAGTATCCGTTGCCACATCATAGCAACATAAGGCTGCAGCCTTCGATACATAGTTGTTGGTGGCTGAGATCATCACCGCGAATCGAAATAACGGGCTTGTACACAAATACCCTAAGAGGAAAAAATGGCGACATACTCCACTAGCGAATTTAAATCAGGGCTCAAGGTCCTTATCGACTCTGAACCCTGCTCGATGATCGAAGTTGAGAAGGTCAAGCCCGGAAAGGGGCAGGCATTCGATCGCGTGAAGCTGCGCAATCTCGTGAATGGAAGAGTCTGGGAGCGCACCTACAAGTCTGGTGAGTCTATCGAAGTGGCTGATGTCATGGAATTGGAAATGGAGTATCTGTATGAGGATGGGGAGTTTTGGCATTTCATGAAGACCGATGACAGCTTCGAACAAGTTGCCGCCGACGTCAATGCTATCAATGATGCAAAGATCTGGTTGAAGGAGCAGGATAAGTACACGATGGTCTTGTGGAACGATGCGCCCATTTCGGTTACTGCACCAAATTTTGTCGAGCTTGAAGTGACCGACACCGACCCTGGCTTGAAGGGTGATACGGCGCAGGGTGGCACTAAGCCGGCAACCCTAAGTTCAGGTGCTGTAGTAAAGGTACCCTTATTTATCAATATTGGCGATGTGCTTCGGGTCGATACGCGAAACTCCGAATACCAGAATCGAGTCAACAAATAGAATTTCTATTCCTTATTCCGCCTAAGCACTGAGTAGATTTTGAAAGGATGAATTCATGGTTGATTGGAAACCAAGTGCTTCCTTAAAAAATCTACAGCAGCGAGCTCGTGTGCTCGCGAAGATCCGCTACTTCTTTTCCGAACGCGATGTTCTCGAGGTAGAGACTCCTCTACTGGCTAGCTCTACAGTGCCAGATGTCTATATAGAATCCATCGCTGCCGAGGTGCTGGAAGGCAACTCAAGTCGTCGGAATTTTCTGCAAACTTCACCGGAATTTTTTATGAAGCGACTGCTGGCTAGTGGCAGCGGCTCTATCTATCAAATCGCTAAAGCCTTTAGGCAGGAAGAGAAAGGCACAAGACACAACATCGAATTTACTCTGCTTGAATGGTATAGGCTGTCTTATTCTCTAGATCAATTAATGACGGAAGTGGAACGTCTAGTGCAGGAGGTGCTCGACTGCGGGCCGATCTCGCGCTTCAGCTATCGAGAAATATTTCAACAGCATCTGCAAATAGACCCACACGAAATCACACTAGACGAATTGCAGCAACTGGCGAACACAGAAATTGATTTGAGCAGCAGCGATTTAAGCAAGACAGACTACTTGCAGCTATTGCTGAGCAGCAGTATTGAGCCTCAGCTTCCGCCTTTTTGCATTATTTATAACTATCCCAAAGAGCAGGCTGCGTTATCTACTCTGGCGGCAGACGAGCATGGCGTTGTCGTCGCGAAACGTTTCGAGTTGTTTGGTCAAGGGATGGAGCTAGCGAACGGTTATTTCGAGCTTAGTGATGCCGCTGAACAGCGGGCACGATTCGAGTCGGACAACGCTACAAGAAAGGAAAAAGGGCTGCAGATTCATGATGCAGACGAGAAGCTAATCGCCGCTCTAGAAAGCGGATTGCCGAGCTGCTCAGGCGTTGCTATGGGTGTGGATCGATTACTGATGCTACTGGTTGAGGCCAAAAATATCGGCGAAGTAATTAGCTTCGACAGCGAGCGCGCCTGAGAACAGGATTACCAAAAGCGCTTATTCCGTGTTTCTCGCCTCTTCTAACAACCTCTCTATATACAATTTTCTAAGTTTTCCCGTAATTACTCCAGGTTTTCCGTCCGCTATCTTTATTCCATCGATGCTCACTACAGGCAAGGCGATCGTTGTGGCGCTGCTAATAAAGGCTTCATCGGCCTGAAGTGCTTCCTCGATCGTAAACAGTCGCTGCTCTATCTCTACCCCCTCACGCTCGGCAATTTCGATCAGCGTGCGACGGCGAATGCCAGGAAGAATCAAATTTGAAAGTGGCCGCGTAATGACCTTCTTATCTTTGATGATGTAGGCGCTCGAAGTCACGCCTTCGGTGACGAAGCCATCTTCCACCATCCAGCCCTCAAACGCCCCCTTGTTATGAGCATCTTGCTTCGCGAGACACTGGGCGAGCAGATTTATGGACTTTATGTCGCGCCGCTTCCAGCGGATATCTTCGCTCGTAGTAACAGCGATGCCGGATTCGGCGAGAGGGTTGTTTAGTAAATTCATCTCGGACGTGAACGCGACGAGAGAGGGGGCGGTATCGACTGGAAAGCCGAAGTCTCTGTCGGCGATACCCCTTGTGACCTGCGAGTAGACAGAGCCTTCTTCCAATCCATTGCGAGAGATGAGTTCCTGCATGATGTCGAGATACTCTCGTTGGGAACAAGGCCAGGTAATACTCAGTTCCGAGAGAGATCTATCGAGACGTTCTAGAAAGTAGTCGCGATCGACCAATTTTCCAGCGACAACCGGCACAACTTCGTACACGCCGTCACCGAAGATAAAGCCGCGATCGAATATTGAGATCTTCGCAGTCTCTTCCGGGGCGTACTCGCCATTCACATATACGATTCTACTCAAGCTAACCCCCTCCTATTTAAACTGCTGCGCGAAATCCGTCAGCTCGCTGCCATCTAGTCGCTGCACTGTCCAGCCCTCCATGGGTGCTGCGCCTATCGATCTATAGAATTGAATCGAAGGTTCATTCCAATCCAGCACCGACCATTCCACTCGCGTGCAGTTTCGATCTACGGCAAGCTTGGCGATATAGGCTAGCATCAGCTTTCCACATCCCTTGCCGCGCATCGATGGTTTCACATAGATGTCTTCAAGATAGATACCGGGTCTACCAGTGAAGGTAGAGAAATTGTGAAAGAACAGCGAGTAGCCGATGGCTTCGCCCTGATACTCTCCGATCGTAACCTCGGCGTATGCCTTCTCTCCAAAAAGCGTTTCTGCTAGCGTTGCGACTGTCGCGACAACCTCGTGGCTCAGTTTCTCGTAGTCTGCCAATTCCTGAATGAAGCCTAAGATCAGTGCGCAGTCATCGACCGTAGCCGAACGAATAGTAAAATCAGGGACGCTGGTGGCAAGTTTCATAAATTGTTCTCTTTTCTTCTCTGGATAGTCGCAACAATGCTCGTATCGAATCTTGGATCCACACGCATGATGAGCGATTGTGTACAGCCAAGGCGGCTAATTATACAGCACATCTGCGTCGTAGAGCATCAGCCTCCCTCTGTAAGTGTTGGCCCCTGACTGCTACAATATGCGCCCTTTTTGCCCCAAGGCAGGGTGACTACGCAGGTCTTTATGAGAGGCGTAGTCAAAGCCGCACGCAACGAACATAGCACTAGCCCGGCTAGGCTGAGTCACTACAAGGAACTACGATGTCAGACAAGAAATCTACGATTATCTACACCGAGACAGACGAGGCGCCAGCCTTGGCCACCTATTCACTACTGCCTATCATAAAGGCTTATACAGATGCTTCCGACGTGGCCGTCGAGACTCGCGACATATCCCTTTCCGGGCGCGTAATTGCTAGCTTTCCAGACTTTTTGAATGCCGATCAGCAGCAGAGCGACGCTCTGGCTGAGCTTGGGCAGATGACTCAAGACCCAATGGCTAACATCATCAAATTACCTAATATCTCCGCTTCTCAGCCGCAGATGATCGCGGTGATCAAGGAGCTACAGGCCAAGGGCTATGCACTCCCTGACTATACTGAAGATCCGAGCACTGATGCAGAACACGACATCAAAGCGCGCTACGACAAAATAAAAGGCAGCGCGGTAAATCCTGTGCTCAGAGAGGGCAATTCTGATCGTCGAGCACCAGCCTCCGTGAAGTCCTATGCGCAAAAGAATCCTCATTCTATGGGTGCCTGGTCCAAGGACTCCAAATCACATGTCGCCAATATGGAGTCGGGCGACTTCTTCGGCAGCGAACAATCGACAACTCTTGCCGCAGCTACTACGGCTAAGATTGAGCACCGCGATGGCGCAGGCAGTGTGACTGTCCTCAAGGAGGGCATTGGCTTGCTAGCTGACGAGATAATAGATGCGTCGGTTATGAATAAAAATGCACTACGTTCGTTTCTTGCCAAGCAGATAGACGATGCGAAGAGTCAGGGCGTGCTTTTCTCTCTTCATCTAAAAGCAACGATGATGAAAGTGTCGGACCCAATAATTTTCGGCCATGCGGTTACGGTTTTCTATGAAGAAGCATTTAACAAGCACGCGGCTATTTTTGCAGAGCTTGGCGTTGATGCGAACAACGGCGTCGGAGATGTCTACAGCAAAATTAAGTCACTGCCAGACGTGCAGCGTGAAGAGATCGAAGCGGACTTGAAAGCCTGTTATGCGAATCGGCCAGAAATGGCGATGGTAGATTCAGACAAGGGAATAACCAACCTTCATGTACCCAGCGATGTGATCATCGACGCATCCATGCCTGCTGCGATTCGCACCTCAGGTCAGATGTGGGGCCCTGATGGAAACCTACAAGACATGAAGGCGGTGATTCCAGATCGCTGCTACGCCGGTGTGTATCAGGAAGTCATCGACTTCTGCAAAGAAAATGGTGCGTTCGATCCAGCGACTATGGGCAGTGTGCCTAACGTTGGCCTTATGGCACAGAAAGCAGAAGAATATGGATCGCACGACAAGACGTTTGAGGTTGCTTCTAGCGGCACTGTAACCGTTGTCGATAGTGAAGGTAATACTCTGCTAGAGCATGCGGTAGAGGAGGGCGATATCTGGCGCATGTGTCAGGCTAAAGACGCGCCAATTCAAGACTGGGTTAAGCTGGCAGTGAGCCGAGCAAGACTATCCGGTCTCCCAGCAGTGTTCTGGCTCAATGAGGATCGTAGTCACGATGCTGAAATCATCAAGAAGGTAAATACTTATCTTCGTGATCACGATACCGATGGCTTGGACATCAGTACCATGACGCCAGAGGCAGCAACTAGTCTTTCGCTGCAGAGGGCGAAAGAAGGCTTAGACACAATTTCGGTAACAGGCAACGTACTGCGTGATTATCTAACAGATCTATTCCCAATTCTGGAGCTCGGAACCAGCGCTAAGATGCTTTCCGTTGTTCCTCTGATGAAAGGCGGTGGTCTTTTCGAGACTGGTGCCGGCGGTTCTGCGCCAAAACATGTCCAGCAATTCGAAAAAGAGAATCATCTGCGTTGGGATTCACTCGGCGAATTCCTAGCACTAGCTGCATCGCTTGAGCATCTGGCGAATGTCACAGGAAACGATCGAGCGAAGATACTCGCCGATTCTTTGGACAAGGCTACGGGAGACTTTCTAGACAACAACAAATCGCCGTCGCGCAAGGTAAACGAGTTAGATAATCGCGGCAGCCATTTCTATCTAGCCATGTACTGGGCGCGGGCTCTAGCTGCACAGAGCGATGACGCTGAATTACAGGCACGTTTCGCACCGGTTGCTCAGGCGATGACTGAGAACGAAGCGAAAATCGTCGACGAACTGAACTCTGTACAGGGACCGGCGATGGATGTTGGTGGCTACTACAAGCTGGATGAGGCAAAGGCATCCGCGGCAATGCGTCCAAGTGCTACGCTAAATGCGATAGTCGCAGCTGTCTAAGCCGCTTCTACTTTTCTTAATCACTCTCGGCGAGTAAGACGTAAGCACCGAGAGTGATTAGAATCGTCCCAGAAATTTTATCCAACTTGTCTCTAAACTTTTGATTTCCTCGAATCAATGATGCCGTCTTGTCTGCGAAAAAGATAACGAACAAATCGCAGGGAATGGCAGATAGCGTTACGATTAAGCCAAGCAATAGAAACTGAGGTGCTGCCGGCCCTGCTTCGGGCACGACAAATTGTGGCAGTAATGCCAAATAAAAAAGTGCGGTTTTCGGATTGCTTACTTCGATGATCACACTCTGAACGAAGATCTTCTTCATTCCTAAGTTGACTAACTCTTCCTGTTTCGCCCTTTCACAGTCCGAACTCTGCTCGTCGTTCTTACTAAAGACGCGAATTTGGAAATAGCCTAATCCGAGGTAAACGAGATAACTTGCGCCAGCAATTTTCAATAGAGTAAAAGCGAGCGGGGAGTAGGTAAATAACGCAGAGAGACCCAACACGGCCGCAATTACATGCAATAGACTGCCAGCTGCTAAACCTGCTACTGCTGCGAGTCCGGCAGAAGTTCCCCGTGCAATAGTGC
Source organism: SAR86 cluster bacterium (assembly GCA_002401885.1). Taxonomy (GTDB): domain Bacteria; phylum Pseudomonadota; class Gammaproteobacteria; order Pseudomonadales; family Pseudohongiellaceae; genus UBA9145. The sequence goes on along the minus strand of NVUL01000079.1, from coordinate 120 downwards.
GCGCCATAACATAGAAGTTCGAAGGACCCGGAGAGAGATTCATGATGAAGGCAGCCGCGGTGAACAGCAGAATATCATTCAGTGGTGGCATGCTTTCCTTTCTATTTTTGCAAAAAAAAG
>NVUL01000078.1 GCA_002401885.1 SAR86 cluster bacterium | reverse complement strand
GGGGCCCTATTGTTTTTAATATGGGGTTTCCCAATATTTCGCCTTGGAAATTTCTCAACACTCTGGTTTGGAGCGAGTTTCCCCAATTAGTTTGCTCGGAAACGAGCGTGGCGTTGCTTACTGGCAACTAAAATTTGCGGCAATCCAATTTTCCTGATTATTCTCTCCACCGGCAGGCCCGCTGTAGCGTGCTTGCTGCGGAAATGTACAAAGGGGTCTCTCATCGTCGATACTGCCGTCGGTGCTATGGGTCGCTATTAGTGATACTGGTGCCACGCCATTCTCAACCCAGTCAACTAGTGGAATGAGTTTGTCCCAGTTGTTGGGGCCGGGGCCGCCGCCGCAGTGGCCCATGCCGGGTGCTAGGAATAGGCGCGAAGAAGCGTTGGCGTCGTTGAAGCTACCTGCGAAGGTAGCGTCCACCATATCGTTAAAGTAGTTAACGGTCGCGGTAGCAACAGAGAGCGCGTCGCTGAGGCCGTGATAGACGATGAGTTTGCCGCCGCGACTCTTCAGGAAGCTGGAAAGGTCGGGGTCGGTCGCGTCCATTATTGAGCTCATCAATTCGGCGTCGCCGTTGGTGAAGTCATCTACGCTGAAATCCATCCAGTGGAATTCTGGATTCATCCCCTCGCGGCGCGGTGAGTAATTGGGATCGTTCAGGCTCGGAATGGTTACGCCAGGGTCTTCCTCATAGAAGAGGTAGTTAACGTGGTCACCCGCAGGGCCTCTTAGCATGCCGGGTGCCATGCCGTTACTTTCGCTAGGAACGAACAGTCCGATCCAATCGAGTTCTGAGCCCTTTGTTTTGCCAGGATAAATGATGGTGCCGTTGCTGTCGTAGGGGCCACTATAGAAGTCTGCGATGGTTTGGATTTGCGCATGATTGAAACACGCCCCTCCATTTGATGATGAGGGACACATGAAATCGGATAGGTCTGAGCTTGGATCGAAGTCGCAGGCTAGTGGATTGTTCAGCACGCCGTCGCGTATGCCATCGTTGGCATCGCATTTCTGCAGCACCGCGTTATTGAGTATTCGAACTAGCTCTACACTGTCGCGTTGTCCGTCTCCATTGCTATCGATAGCGAGATTTCCAGCAAAGTTGTCCTTGAACATGCGCTGCAGATTCCAGGTACCTGCCGCATTCATGGCCTGATAGTAGTTAACCGGTGCACCAGCCACGATGCCGTCGAAATCGTTCGGGTATCTCTGTGCCTCCATAAGACCCTGGCGGCCGCCGGTGGAGCAGCCTTCGAAGTAGGAGTAGTCAGGGGCTCTATTGTAGTAGTTGTTTACCAAAGTCTTGCCGGCCATGACAGTTAGGTGTACTGCGCGGTAGCCGAAATCGATCTCCGCCTGACGGTTGTTATAGCCGAAAGCCGAGCCGGGTTCGGTACCACTGTCATGACCCGTGTTGCTGTTCGTCACTGCGTAGCCTTCGGCCACTCTATGATTGGCGAAGTCTAGATCGCCGTCTTTGCCACCATCACCCCATTGTAGAAAGCGCCCATTCCAATTGCCGATCAGGGGTAGCTGTGCGTGGAAGTGAATGGCTGGAGAGATGATGCCGCGCACGTAGCAATAGGGAGAGTCCGATTGATCGTTTTCTCTCACGGTTGCTTCAGTGATGGTAAGATTGCGGACCTGTTGCAGCGCCTCGCAAGCCTGGGTTTGCTCTAAAGAGGCTGTCTGTGCCGAACTGTTGCCAGAAAAGCCAACTAAAGTGGCAGCTAGGCACAGGGCAGTTAGATAATTTTGCTTTAAAAGGATTAAGGGGAAACGGAGATAGGAAGTCTCGATCTTAGTCATGGCAATACCTTTCTTATTCTTAACTAGGCTGGGTAGATTTTTTCGAGCGATGATTCGACTCTAACATTTTAAGCGTCAGAGAGTAAAAGCCGTGTGTGGAAGATTTAAATTGATCGATAGTCCCGAGTTGCAGTGGCTCTGCAAGATTCTGGGCATAGAACTCTATGCTGAACATGAGAGTCGCGATATAGCGCCGGGTGGCAACATCGCGATAGTGCATGAGCGTGCGGGAGAGCGGCTGGTTTCTACAGCCACTTGGTGGTTGTTCCTGGATAATGAGACGCTGAAGCCCAACTACAAATACTCCAGCTTCAACTCGCGCTCAGACAAGCTCTCTAGCAAGCACGCCATAGCTTACAAGCCCTTTCGAGAGTCGAGATGCCTGATTCCCGCCAGTGCTTTCGTAGAAGGGTTGGGCGATAAGAAGACCTATCATAAGATCGAGTTAGAAGATTCAGCTATCGCGTTCGGTGGTTTGTTTAAAGAGTACCTCAACAGGGAAAGCGGCGAAGTAATCTATTCCGCGTCGATCATTACACTGCCGCCCCTGCGGCCACAGTGGGACGAGATTCATCCCAAGTCACTGCCGTTGATGATCGACTTCGAAGATGAAGACTTAGTCGCAAGGTGGTTAGACCCTGGCAATCACGATGTAGAGCAGTTCGAGGCCTTGTTAGAACCGACAGTTTTGAAGCCGATGAAGGTAACGAAAATTGACAAGCCGAGTCGCTGGAACCCGATTGAAGAAAGCTTCATGATTGTGAAGTAGACACAGACAAAGACCCAAGCCTGAATAAAGTAGTCGAGTAGAACCTATGGAAAGTATTGCAAGCAACAAAATGTTCGGTGGTGAGCAGCGCCGCTATAAACACAAGTCAGAAACGCTGTCCTGTGACATGTATTTCTCGATCTATCTGCCGCCGCAGGTGAGTGAAGGGCCTGTACCTGTTCTATATTGGCTGTCGGGCTTAACGGGAACCGACGAGAATTTCGTGATCAAAGCAGGCGCTCAGCGCGTAGCATCGGAGTTAGGACTAGCCATCGTTATGGGAGACACAAGTCCAAGAGGCGAAGACGTGCCCGACGATCCAAAACAGGCTTACGACTTTGGACTTGGTGCAGGCTTTTACCTTAATGCCACCGAAGCTCCGTGGAATAAGCACTATAGAATGTATGATTACATCACGCAGGAATTGCCAGCTCTGATCAATGATAATTTTCCGGTCGATGTATCGCGACAATCAATATTCGGGCATTCCATGGGTGGCCACGGCGCGTTGAGCATTGCGCTGAAAAATCCAGACAAATACAGATCTGTATCCGCCTTTGCGCCGATAGTTTCTCCTATCAATTGTCCTTGGGGACAAAAAGCTCTAAAGAATTACCTGGGTGAAGACGTTACATCATGGCAGGAATACGACTCGGCCAGTTTGATTGCCAAGGCTACAAGCCATCTACCGATGTTAATTGATCAGGGTACGGCGGACGAGTTCCTCGAGAATCAACTCAAGCCCGAGCTTCTTCTGGAGGCTGCCGAGAAAGCGGATTACCCACTACAGTTCAATAATCGAGAAGGCTATGACCACAGCTACTTCTTCATCGCGAGCTTCATAGAAGAGCACCTACGCTTTCACGAGAAGATATTGAGTGCGGCCTGAATAATTAGCCGGCTAAATTGCGAGCCAGATAATTAGTCCGCAAAGTGCCGCGCTGAGTTGGCTGCGCCTATCGGTAATCGCGAACATCACAGGGTCCTCATCCAGTTCGCCGCGGCGCGCGAGCGCCCAGATGCGCCAGAGTAGGTAGAGCAGCAGGGGGCAAATGCTCCACAGCAGCAGGGGATTGCTGTAAAGCCCAGTTGTAGCAGGTGCGTTGATATAGAACGCAAATACAGCTACAGCAATCAGGCTAGAGCCGCCGCCTATGATGGCCAGCGTCTGCAGATTCTCAACTCCATAGCCCCTGCCTTCTATAGACGACTTGCCCTGATTTTGCAGATTCAGGAATTCGGTATAGCGCTTCACCATCGCCAGTCCAAGAAACAAGAAGAAGGAGAAGGCGAGTAGATAGTAGGTGGTGACCACCGAGATCGCCGCCGACCCTGCGATAATTCTCCACGTATATAAAGAAGCGAGAGTCAGCACGTCGATTAGGAATAGACTCTTTAGTAGCAGGCTATAGAGAGTCGTCATCAGCCAATAAGCTAGCAACACGAGTACAAACTCTCTAGGTAGCCAGAGGGCGGTCGTAAATCCAAGAACTAACAAGAAAGGCGCGCCCAGATAGCCATAGGCTAAAGACAGGTCACCAGAGGCGAAGGGTCGTTGCTTCTTTGACTGATGCTGTCGATCGCTATTTAGGTCGAGCATATCGTTCAACAGGTACACGCTGGACGCGACGAAACTAAAACTCAGAAATGCGACACAAGCCTGCAGCAGTAGGCTCGGCTGATTCAGTTGGTGAGAAAGAATCAGCGGTAGAAATATCAGTGCATTCTTTAGCCATTGATGCGGCCGCATGGCCTGCCAGAATTTCTTGTACGTCGACTGCGGTGCGTCGAAGTGCTGAATGCTCTCGCTCCCATGTTCTAGATTCTCAGCGAGCGATTTTTTGCAGTTGACGAGAATGACCTCGCTGGCTTCAGACCACACGGCGATATCGGCTTTCGAATTTCCCGCGTAGACGAAACCTCCCCCTGGGTCTAGCTGCAGTATCCGAGTCACTTTGTTCTTCGATTTGAGGTTAGTCCCTTCGTCGCTGCCCATGGCGTCGATGAACAATCCCAGGTGATCGCTCACCTGTCTCACCGGTATTTCGCTAGATGCCGAGATGAGCACGATGTTGCGTCCGCGTTCTACTTCTTCTTTGAGGTAGCTATGGAACTCGGTGTTCAGAGGCAATAACTCTACTGGGATGTGAACGCGTTTAGCTATCTGATACTTTAGATTTGCCCTTCCCTTGAGCAGCCAAATTGGAATCAATAATGCTTGGAGAATGTTCTTCTTGAGCAACAACAAAATCGACTCGAACAGCAGGTCCGTTTTGATTACGGTGCCATCGAGATCGACGTAGAGTGTTGGCTGGGTGAGTGAGTTTGGCACGTTGAGTCTGAAGTTTACCTTCGGCTTTTCTGTCTAAAATTTTAGTCGCTTGAAGACAAATTCTGGAATCGCGCTGACTATGAACATGATAACTCGCCAGTAGCCGGGTGCGTAAACGGTGTGGCTGCCGCGGCGAATACTTTTCACAATTTTCTGCGCGATGCGTTCCGGGCTAGACCACAATGGGCCTTTCGGGAACTGCGCCGTCATAGGCGAATCCACAAGGCCAGGCCTTATATCTACTATATGTACGTTGTGTGCTAGCAGTTTGCCACGTAAGCCTTGCAGGTAGGTTGAGACAAGGGATTTCGCGGCCCCGTAGACGAAATTAGGCTGCCGGCCTCTGTCACCCGCGACGGAGGTAATGACAGCGATTGTTCCCTGCTGCTGTTCGACAAATTTCGGAGCGAGTTCGGTTAGCAATGAGATAACGCTTATCCCGTTTGTGTTTATCTCTTTCTGCGCCTGCTTGAAGTTTTTCTCAACCTTATCCTGATCGGGTAGGGAGCCATGGCAGATGAGCGCTATGTCGACGCCGCCTAATTCAGTAAATGCGGCGTCCAGTATTTTCTCGTGTTGCGCAAACTTGTTGAGATCAAGCACGCTGTGGCTTGCCTTTGATGCTCCGCGCACGAGTAAGTCGCTGACGAGCAACTCTAACTGATCTTCTCTTCGTGCAATTAGATGCAGCGAGTAGCCCTGCTGCGCGTAGTTTCTCGCGGTGGCTTTCGCGATTGCCGATGTAGCACCGATAATAAGAACCTTCATTGCGTCAATCCCAGCCTGTTTGATTGTAACGACGCGAAACGATTGTTGGGGTCATACTTGTTCTTGATGGACATAAATCTTTCCCAGTTCGGATAGCTCGCCTTAAACACTTCCTCGCTCATGCGAGCATCTTTAGCGAGATAGAGTCTACCATCGTGAGCTAATACGATCCGATCCAATTCTTCTAGTAGTGGAAACAGAGCAGGTTCATTCTTGAAGTCTAGTGTCAGCGTATATCCGGACTTGGGAAATGAAAGTAGATTTTCATTCGCCTCACCAAACTTCTTCAATACGGTGAGGAAGGAGCCTTTGCCATTCTCGGAAACTTTCTCTAGAACAGATGTTATACCCTCCAGCGCGCCTTCGCTGGGAATAACAAACTGATACTGTAAAAAGCCATTTGGCCCATATAAGCGATTCCAATTCGAGATGCTGTCGAGCGGGAAGAAATAACTGTCACAGCCTAAAGTGGTGGAGCGCCTCTTTCTTTTCTGCACTCCAAAGTAACTCGTATTGAAGAGAGACATTGTCGTCTTGTTGAGCAGAAACGATGGAGTAGAGAACGGAACGCCGAGGTGGGATCGCTCGCGATACAGGGTGTCAGTTCTTCTATTCTTGGATGGTGCGTGCTCACCCAAGTACAAGATGGACCGGCCCAGATTCTTAGCAGTGGCTAGACAGTCGAGCCAGGCGACCGAGTACTTGCTGTCTGCGTTGTCCTGTATGTGTTCGAAGCATTCGCGGAGGTTGTTGGCAACGAGACTTCGCTGGTCGATGTAGCTACTAGGAATAGAGTCGAGAGACAGACTCGCATCGACGATTACTCCAGTGAGTCCCATGCCTCCGCAAGTCGCGCGAAATAGCTCAGTGTTCTCTCGCTCACTACAAGTCACCAATTCCCCCGATGCCAGCACGAGACTGATCTGCTTCACATGTGCGCAGAAGCTGCCGTCGAGGTGGTGGTTCTTTCCGTGGACATCGGCAGCTATGGCGCCACCTAGGCTTACTGCTTTGGTTCCAGGCAGCACGGGAAGAAAAAGGCCGCGAGGGATACAGACTTTGAGTATGTCGCCTAGCTTTACGCCGGCGCCACAGCGAAGGACCTTCTGCTGTTCATCGAGTTCGAGGAAGCTATCTAAAAAGCGGCTACTGACTAACTGTGCAGAGAGTGCGCTATCGCCGTAGCTGCGACCGGAGCCGCGACTAATACACGAGGCTGATTTCTTCTGCGACGAGATAAATTTTTGCAGAGCTTGCGAATCCACAGGCTGAATCAAATCTGCTGTCGTCTTGGGGTAACGCCCCCAGCCCATGGCTTCCATTTAACTTATCCTGTAGCCCTCAGGCCTGCCGCGCAAATACATAGCGCTTATCGAGCCGGTACTTTACACCATATCCGATGGATAATCCGATGACGGCACCCACATAGCGGGCGGTTCTGCCGCCTATAAACGAGTCGAAGCCGAGCTCGAAACCCCAAAATATCGCCGTAGTAGCGATACCGGTCAGTCCGTACAAGGTGAACTTTCCCAGGTCCTCGCGATGCGATGCGGTGATGAACTGGAAGATATATTTCTTATCGAGCAGATACTTACTCACTAGCCCCGCGAGAGTGCCAAGCGCGATTGCGAGATAGATCGCGAAAGCGCCATCGTAAGTTCGAACCACCACTTCCTGTGCTGACAGATTCAGCAGCGTGGCGAGAACGGCGAACAAGCTATATTTGAAGGCAATTGTCATTGGTTGGAGTTGCAGTAAGTGGGTATCTTCGTCGCTACCTGACTGTGTTTATCGGCCTGATTGGAAAGACTGTTATGCTCGAATTAATATGTCGAACTATTATGTATGCCGAACTACTATGCCGAACTACAGGCTACACTTATAATTCGTTTTTTCCAAAACTCGATTGGAAGGCTCTATGACCGATATTCTACTTTTTACTCAGGCCCTCGCTCGAGAAGCTGGCAAGCTGATTGTCGATGAGCGCGCCAACGCAGCGCTAACTCGCGAGTATAAGAATGCTGATGAGCTAGTTACTAACGCGGATATCAAGGCGGATCAATTCATCTGCGAGGCTATAGCCAGGCAATTTCCAGAGCATCAAATTCTTTCGGAAGAATCGTCACCCGATATCGGAGCAGTTCAGAAAATAACGAACCCACTGTGGATCATCGACCCAATCGACGGCACCGTAAATTATGCACACGGACACAAGCATTCAGCAATTTCCATAGCCTATGTGGAAGATGCCCAGACCAAGGTGGGCGTGGTGTATAACCCATTCAGCGAAGAGCTATTCTGTACGGAATTGGGGAAGGGCGCCTTTCTCAACGGCAATCCGATTTCTGTATCGATTGAGACAGAGCTCAGGCGTTCTTTGATCGCGACTGGTTTTCCCTATGACAAATCAACTCTGGCTCCAATGATCCCGCGCTTGCACGCAGTACTGACCAACTGTGCAGACATTCGCCGCATTGGGTCAGCGGCTTTAGATATCTGTTTCTTGGCTATGGGCAGGCTAGATGGCTACTACGAAAGCCTTAGCATTTGGGATTTCGCCGCCGCGCGTTTGATAGCTAAAGAGGCTGGCGCCGAGTGTGGCCATTTCAGTGAGGTGCCAACTGGCATCGATCCACAGTTCTATGATCGCGACATACTCATCGCGAACCCCCTTATCTACCCTCTGCTACGAGCACTACTCCAAGAGACAGATAAGGCCGAACCGACGGAGTAAAGTGTTTGATAAACCTACCAATTTACTCGGTGAAGCGAATTGGTTTTCGTTGACTGAAATGGGCTTAGTTCGTAGAGTGGGTCCAATGTTCGGCGATATTGTTCTTGCCGCGCCATCTCTAAGCCCGAACGCTTATGCTATGCGGCCTTCAGAGATAACTGATAAGAGAAAGTTGAGGAGAAAAACTAGTGAAATACATCAATCTATTCAAGGCGGCAGTGGCATCGCTTCTGTTGATTCCTGCAATCAGCAGTGCGGCCGACAGGGTGGGGGATTTTTCACTCCTGGATCAGGATGGTTATTATCACAGCATGAGCTGGTATGACGATCACAAGGCTATCGCTCTGTTAGTACAGGCCAACGGCAATGCGGCTACCGCTGCGGCCGTGTCTGATTTCGATGCGCTGAAGGCTGAGTACGATGGCCAAGGCGTCGAATTTTTTATGATCAATGCCTTGGGTGAAACAGACCGTACAGCCGTCAAGGCCGAGCTTGCCGATTATGGCGTTGAAATTCCTGTCTTGTTGGACGATTCTCGAATTGTCTCCGAGGCTCTGGGTATAGCGCGCATAGGTGAAGTGCTTCTGTACAACCCTAAATCATTTACTGTGGAATACCGCGGTACTGTAGCTGCGGCCGAACAGGCAATTGATGAAATTCTAGCCGGAGACGAAGTCAGCAACGCACTGGTTGCCAGCAACGGGTCTCTAGTAACTTATGAAGTTGCAGCTGTGCCTTCGTATGCGAAAGACATCGCTCCCGTATTAGCCGAGCAATGTGCAAGCTGTCACCGTGAGGGTGGAGTGGCGCCTTTCGCGATGGACAGCCACACCATGGTCAAAGGCTGGTCGCCGATGATTCGTGAGGTCCTAATGACTAAGCGCATGCCACCGGGCCAGATCGATGGCCACATCGGTGAGTTCGTCAACGATCGCCTCGTAGACAATGAAGATATTCGCAATATTATCGCCTGGGTTGAAGCCGGCGCGCCTATCGACGGTGACAACGATCCACTCACAGAACTGGTATGGCCAGAGTCTAAGTGGGCCTTCGGCGAGCCAGATTTAATTCTAGACATTCCTGCCACTACGGTGCCGGCAACAGGCAACGGCGTTTTTGTAAACGTTGAGGTAGCATTCGATATACCAGCCGATCGCTGGGTAAAAGGAAGCCAAATTATAGCGGGCGACCGTTCTGTGCTTCACCACACGGTGAATAGACTCGATTTCCCTGAAGATATCGGTACGCGAAGAGGTTTCTTGGGTGGCAGTGGCAACCGAGACAAGGCAAATATTACGGCATATATCCCCGGCGACACTCCCGACCTTAATCCTCCTAACACTGGCGGTCTATTGAAGGCAGGTTCGGTGCTTGCATTGAACATGCACTACACGCCGAATGGTCGCGAGACAGTAGACAAAAGTCAGCTTGGTGTCTGGTTGTATCCAGAGGGTGAGATTCCGGAAGAGCGGATGTCGGGAAGTTGCGCCTGCGTGTTTCCAAACACGTGGACAACTATTCCCGCGAACGATCCTGCATTTGAACAGTCAGCGCAGATAGTCATCCAGAATGATGCAAACATTCATAGCTTTCTGCCGCACATGCACTTCCGTGGCAAGTACATGCGTTTCTACGCGGAATATCCGGATGGCACTAGCGAGGAGTTGATCAATGTTGCCCGCTACAACTATAACTGGCAGCTAAGCTACACCTACGAAGAGCCAAAGTTTGTTCCCGGTGGAACAAAGATCACAGCCGTAGCAGCATGGGATAATTCAGCGCAGAACCGTTCTAACCCGGATCCTGAGCGTAATGTCGATTGGGGTAATGAGAGCTGGGACGAGATGTTTTTCGGAGCGGTTCAATGGAAAGACATCGACCAAGGCGGGCAGTAAGTCACCGTTCTTTAACTTGGTTGTGGATCAAAGCCCGGTCACTTAGGTGACCGGGCTTTTTTGTGGGTGGACGCAGCTCAGTAGAGAGCGAATTGCGGCGTTAAATTTTTTCTCTGGCTCGTTATTTACAATGCGTAAACGCCTCGCCCGAGAAAAAATTTGCCTTGCACTTCGAACTCTACTGAACTGCTCGAGATATTTTGATCGCACAAGGCTGATAATTTAGTTTTTTATAAAATTTCGAAGACGTCGTAGGCTACTTTGCCTGGGATCCGTTTGTTTTTTCCTATGCATACGATGTGGTTGAGCCAGTCGTACTTCTCTGAGGCGGTTTGGAAGACGGGGCGGACTCGCCAGTAGAGGCCGCTGTCGCCATTGTGTACTACTCCGGTGTAGGTCATGTAGATGATCTCGCCGTCGTCGGTGTCTAGGGTGATTCTTACGTCCAGGCTGGAGTGTCCGGATACTTGGGTGATCCAGTCGGCGCCGCCGTCTCGTACCGTTCCCTGCAATCTTGGTCCGCCGAACGTGCCGCCGGTTACTGGCGCGATGCTAGTGTGTCCGGTGTCGAGTTGATCGGCGACATCCAACGAAAGCTCCATAAGGAACGCGGATTCTAGTTCGCTTGCGGCAAGTTGTGCTGAGGCCATCTGATTTGCTCCTAATGTGGCGGCAGCTAGTGCGGTCGCGCCTAGTTTGGTGAATTGTCTTCTGCTTAGTGATTTCTGATCATTCTTCATGTGGGCTCCCCTTAAATGGCTTGCCCACAGTGTAAAGTCGAGAAATCAGCTTGTCACAAGTTTTTCGGTTTTGAACTTGTTATCGAATCGACGCAGGATCGTGGGCAGGTAGAACAGATCCAACAAGAGGGCCAGCACCACGATGGGAACCAAGAGTTTCGCTGCCTGTTGGAAGTAGATGGTGTTAGCGCCGATGAGGATGGTAGTGCCTAGAGCCAAGACGATGGTGGTAATGGACAATGCCGGGCCGGCCGTCTTGATCGCATAGTCGATAGAGTCGGTCTTGTCGATTCCGGCGCGCCGTTTCTCCAGATAATGGCTCAACAGGTGTACGGTATCATCGACTACCAATCCGATGCTGATACTGAATATCATCATCACGAACGGGTCCAGCTGCCCCACGAACAAGGCCCAGAATCCGAACACTATAGTAGCCGGTAGTAGGTTGGGAATGATGCTCAGCATGCCGAAATAGAAACTGCGCATTCCGATGATGAGGCTGATAGTGATCAACAGCAGACTAATCGAGTAACCCTGCAGCAATTCGATGGTCACCAATTCATCCATGCGCGAGAACAGAAGTATGCCGCTGCCATGTAATAGCTCTGCCTCGGGGAAGTCTTGCTGAAACTTCTCGGTTACTCTAGCGTCAAAATCGATCAGTTGCTGATTCGACATAGGGACGGCGTTGACGAACAAGTTGATCATGGAGAAATCGGTGTTCACGAAACTGAACAGCGGAAAGTCATCGCTCTGAATAAGCGCGTAGGCGAGTAGATAGTTCGCTACGGTGTCGAAGTCATCTGGAACACTATTGAATGTTTCATCGTGATCGTTCTGCACGCGATGAATCGTTTTTACAACGTCCACCACACTGGCGGATGACTCCACTTGCGGCTGCTCGTTCAACCAAAAACCAAACTCTTCTACCCTGCGCAGGAAGTCCGGCTCGATCGCAGACCATTCCGCCTGAATGTCGATGCCGTAGTTGAGAGCCGGGCCGCGATTGTAATGGGCGCTCACCTCGTCGTAGTACTGTTTTATATCGGTGTCGGCGGCAATAAAGTCGAGGCGGTTAAAATCCGTCTCGTTCAAGGGAAGTAGAGCAAACGTCGCCATTGCTAGGAACGTGCAGCCCCAAAATATTGGTACATCCTTGCTTCGTGTAAACTCGCTGATTTTCTGCAGCGTGTCTTCCATGAAGGAAACGCCGCTGCTTGCGATCACTTCTCTCTGCGATGTCATCCAGATAAGAACTGCCGGCAGCAATAACAGCGTGAGCAGGTAGGCGAACACGATTCCTAGTGCAACTATCTGACCGAATTCTTGAATAGCGGGCGAGGAACACATATTCAGTGATGAGAAACCGATAGCGGTTGTGAGTGCGGCAAGTGAGACTGGTTGAAAATTTTGCGAGATGCTCTCACTCATGGCATCAATTTTCGCGGAGCCTCTATGCATAGCCTGCTTATAGATAGAAATAATATGCACACTATTAGCTACGGCAACAATCACCAGAACCAGTGGCGCGATGATAGAAATGCTGTTGAACGAGAAGCCTAGATAGCCAAGGGTACCTACGGTGCAGAGCAGCGTGAATAGCACATGGGTCAAGATGCAGATACCAAGAGTTGCCGACCTAAAGCAGTAACAGATGGCCAGAACGCAGGCTAGGACCACGAATGGCATGAGGTTGGTTAAGTCGTCTACCATGGCCTGCTGGCTCGATTGCTCTAGCATCACCTCGCTGTTCGCTAGAATTTGTACAGTGGGGTGGCGACTGCGAAGTTCGTCGCGAAGCAGTAGCGCGGCATTGGCGATGTCTAGGCGATCATCGGCAGAGATGCCTTCCGAATCCATGCGGATTATTGCGAAGGTGAGTGCTGCATCATCCGAAAGTAGATTGGCTGTGAGCAGTCTGTCCGCTAATGCGGCATCTGCAACCTCAATTAGGTCTTCTTCAGAATAGGAGCGCAGTGTTTTTATGAAGAGTCTGCGCTGCGTCTCGGGCGAAACATAGTCGAGAATCGTTGTGAGTCGATCGGCGAAGGGGATAGCCGAATAGCTGTCTTTTAGATCAGCGATCGATGCTAGCAGTTCGCTATTGAACACAGTGTCTGAGCCGCCCGCTACGAACGCGAAGCGTACTTCCAAAGGAGAAGGGAATGCCTCATCCATTAAGAATAGTTCGTCGAGATAGGGGTCGCTTTCGGTGAGCAGAGCCTCTAATGAGGTGTCGAAGCTCGTGCGGATAATACCTGTGGCTAATAGCAGACTTATGGCGGCGGACAGCACTGCTAATAATTTGCGGTTCACAATTGTAAAATTAGCAACCCGCTCCGAAAACGGCTTCATACTCTGATTGCGTGAAACTTCTGACATGCTCGCGATGAATCCTAAGTGTTCTTGCAGTGTTCTATCCAGCTTCTCACACCGTGACTGAGAAATTTCTGTCGGTGCAATATGAAATAGAATTTTCTGGTTAAGTCTCTATGAGAACAGGCAAGTGGCACCAGCGAGCCACGCTTGAATGCTTCTTCTAGAGTAAGCTTCGACAGGCAGCCTATCCCCAGTCCTGCCTCGACTGCACGTTTTATACCCTCTGTGTGCTGCAACTCCAACCTTAATTTTAGATTGGAGAGGATTCCAGTCATGGCTCGATCGAATGCCTGACGAGTTCCCGAACCCTTCTCACGTATTATCCAGTCTGCCGACAAGAGGTCTTCGTCCTGAAGCTCACGCTGTGAGGCGAGCGGATGAGTGGGGGCACAGAACAGAGCAAGTTCATCTTCGCGCCAATAGCTTACATCTAGGTCGGCTTCTTGTAGCTCGCCTTCAATCAAACCTATGTCCAATTCGAAATTTCTGACCTTGGCAGCAATAGACTCAGTGTTCTCCACGATCAGATTAACCTTGGCAGCCGGGTGCTCCTTCATGAACGCCGCCATGATTCCGATCGCGAGGTAGTTTCCAATGGTAAGCGTTGCTCCCACCTTTAGCTCGCCAATGTCGCTGGCGCCGATTAAAGAATTCTCTAACTCTTCGGCCCCAGCGATCAATGCCGCAGCCTTTGAACGCAGAGCAATGCCCTGTTCGTTCAGCTGTAGACGCTTGCCTATTCTGTCGAACAGGCGCAAGTCCAAACGGTGTTCCAATTCCTTCAGTGCCGTGCTGGCGGCGGACTGCGACATAGCCAGTTCGTCAGCCGCCAGGCTGACGTTCTCAAAGCTGGCTACGGCCAGAAACACCTGAAGCTGTTTTAGAGTAAATCGCATAGATTCTCGACGATATATCTAATAAATAGATAAGTAATATATAGATAATCAATTTTACAGATATAGTAGACAAGTCCTACACTGCGCGCAATGTGTTATTGGCATATTTATTGTTAAGCCCTAGGTAAACCCTAACTGGGCCGTCTAAGTATCAGGAGCGAGCAGTGGCAAACCTTTCTACCCAAAGCGTTACCGACGTACATCATTGGAACGATTCTCTCTTTAGTTTCAAGACAACACGGGATCGTTCGTTGAAATTTGAGAACGGCCACTTCCTGATGCTGGGCATGGAAGTCGAAGGCAAGCCGTTGATGCGTGCCTATAGCATTGCCAGCCCGAACTACGATGAGGAACTGGAGTTTCTAAGCATCAAAGTCGCCGACGGAGCACTCACGTCTCGCTTACAAAACATTCAGGTGGGCGATGAGGTATTTGTTAGCAGCAAGCCCACGGGCACGCTAGTTGTCGATCACCTACTCGAAGGTAGAAACCTATATCTGATTAGCACCGGTACCGGTCTAGCGCCTTTTATCAGTATCATTCAAGATCCAGAAACCTACGAAAAATTCGACAACGTCGTTGTGACTCACGGAGTGCGCTACGCATCCGAATTGGCCTATCAGCAATTTATCCAGCATGACTTGCCGAATAACGAGTTCTTCGGTGACGAGGTTAGAGAAAAACTAATCTACTATCCCAGTGTTACTCGCGAAGATTATGAAACCCAGGGCCGCCTGACGGATGCGATGTCCACTGGCAAGCTATTCACCGACATCGGACTGCCACAAGCAGATCCCGAGCACGACAGGTTCATGATCTGCGGTAGCCCGAGCATGCTGAAAGATACCTGCCAGATTTTGGACGGCTGGGGTTTCGAGGAGTCGCGTCAGGGAATCAAGGCACACTACGTGATCGAGCGCGCGTTTGTTGAATAACTCCTGCACTTAAAACCGACAATGAGTTAGGCCTCAGTCTTTCTGTATGCGCTAATCCTGTGCCCTTCTAGAACCAATTCAGTGCATAAACACCCCCGTGTGGGATCTTCCGATCTTTCCCTTTGTACATCACTGCACCACTATCCTCTGTGAAGGAGATGCTGTATTTTTAGAGCATCATTACTCAGGGGAGTCTTCGCTTGAAAACGAAAACCATATTACTGTTGATAAGCTGTTTCATAGTTACTAGTCATTCATTCGCGCAAACCATCGAAGATGAATCTGTCGCCTGGCTGCAGGAATTGATTCAGATCGATACGATTAACCCTCCGGGCAATGAGTCTCGCGCAGTCGATTTCTATGCAGCCATATTCGAGGCGGAGGGCATCGAATACGAGACGGCGGAGAGTGCGCCCGGCCGCGGGAATATCTGGGCAAGACTCGAGGGTGGAGACGAGCCGGGCTTGATGCTGTTGCAGCACACCGATGTGGTTCCGGCCGATCCAGAATACTGGACTATCGATCCTCTCTCCGGCGAAATTCGCGATGGCTATATCTTGGGTCGCGGCGCGAGAGACATGAAGGGCACGGGCATTTCACAACTTGCCGCATTTTTAACGCTGCACCGAAGCGGTCGCGCGTTGAATAGAGACGTGGTCTTCTTAGCGAGTGCCGATGAAGAGGCAGGAGGTGCCTTCGGTGTTGGCTGGCTGATCGAGAATCGCCGAGAAATCTTCGATGGGGTAAGCCTATTGATCAACGAAGGCGGATCGGGCAGTCGCAATATGGACGAGATAATTTTCGGTGTCGAAGTGACGCAGAAAGTTCCGGTGTGGCTGCGACTAAAGGCAGTGGATGTGCCAGGTCATGGTTCCTCGCCCAGAACTACCAGTTCGGTTACGCGCATCGTTGATGCATTAACGACGCTTCGCGCAAACCCGTTTCCGGCTCGTATCATTGATCCTGTAGATACTTATTTCGCCGGTATTGCCTTGTCTTTGGATGATGAGTGGGCTGCAGCCTATGCGAACATGAGCGCTGCTATTCAAGACCCAGAGTTTCTTCCCGCATTTCAGGAATATCGACCCGGCCATCATGCATTGACTAGAGACACCTGTTCCATAACGCGTATGAGTGGCTCTAACAAGATTAATGTGGTGCCACCAGAGGCTTGGGCCGAGTTGGACTGCCGCATGCTTCCAGACAGGCCTGCAGAAGAGTTTATTGCAGATCTTACGGAGCTTGTTGCGCCAACCGGCGTCGAGGTTGAGGTGATTATGGCGTTCACACCGGCAGTCTCTTCGACGAGCTCTCGGTTGTTTACAGCGATTGAAAATGTAACCCGTGAATTGTATCCAGGCTCTAGAGTCTTGCCTTCGGTGAGTACCGGCTTTACCGACAGCCACTTCACTCGCGATCTGGGTATCGTGAGCTATGGCTTTAATCCGATCATTACTCGTGTTGGTGAACCTACCGGTGTGCATGGCAACGATGAGAGTGTTCCTGAGGCAGACTTCCGTCGCGGTATTACCGACATGATCGCCATCATTAGAAACGTGGTTTTCAACTAGATTTTCTGCAGCTCTGGCGCACCAGTGTCATATTGAAGTCATAAGGGTGACGCACAGGATCGGTTAGTTTCGTAGCACAATATACGTTCTTTCAACTAATCCAGAGGAACGTAAGATGGATATCATGATCAATTCAGTGCTAATTAAAGAGCTTCGAAGACAACGGTCTTGGTCGCAAGACCAACTCGCGATTGCCGCGGGACTGAGTATGCGAACGGTTCAAAGAATCGAAAAAGAAGGAACTTGCTCACTGGAATCAAGCCAAGCTTTGGCCGCAGTTTTTGAGCTAAATGTAGCATCACTACAGATCGATACAGTCAAAGAACTTGGAGACATTAGTGTTCGTAGAGGTCAAAAATGGGGTATTTTCGGAAACACTGTCGGTCTCGTTTGCGCCTACACTGGAATCACCTACTCCGTAATCTCAGGAAACCTCAGAGGCCTCGAAGCTGGGCTTTGGTATGGCGGTATTGCTCTGTTTTGCGGGCTAACTTATGTTGTCATTACACTTCTCAGCGAGTTCTTCCGGAAAAACAGGATAGGTTACTAGTTCGCCAGCAAGAATTGCAGGCGAAAAATAGGGAATAACAGACATGATCGCAATCTTTGGAAAGGTGGTCTTTAACTAAGACGAGTACGGTTAAGAAATTTAGTCGGTGCAATTCGGCGATCTGCGAGAAATCGCGGGCGAAAAAAAGGAGACATGCAGTCCCCTTTTTATGTTTCGTTTTTCGACTTTTGTTTAACTAGGTGTCGAAGATTGCTACCAGACAACCCTTCGAGTCGGGTATGTCATTCATATTCACAGTGCCGCCGGCAAGAACAGTGTTCAACGCGTCCTTAAGGAAATGCTCATCGGCATTGTTGCGCTGTGTTTCGTAGCCCAACTGGTCATTGATTGGACCGCGATATAGAACTTCTTTTGTTCGTGGGTTGACGATAAATACCTCAGCGGTACGCTCAACGCCTAGTGCCTTTGCGAGAACCTGGTCGTCATCTTTGATGATCGGAAAGTCTATACCGAATTCGCCAGCTTCCTTGGCGATGCGAGGCAGGTTGTCCTGAATGTTTGCATTGAACATGACGAACTCGATGCCCTTGTCAGCGTATTCATCACGCACTTCACGATAATTTGGTAGCGCGATTCTAGCGATTGGGCAGCCTACACCTTGTACATAGAATACGACTAATTCGCTGTCTGCATACGTATCCAGGGTATGTATCGCCCCCAGATGGTCAGTAAGTTCGAAATCCGGAATAGAGCGCAACCATTCATCGGCCAGAGCCGCGGAAGAGGCAATTAGCAGGCCGCTAATTATGAAAAGCTTACGTAGCATGACAACTCCTTAATAGTAACTAGTGGATTAGACCAGTCGTCGCTTAAATCCTGTGTTGAGTCATTGTATCTGGCCGATTGCGTGGAGCATTGATCTTCATCAACTACTCAAGCCAGTGCTCAAGTTGGTAATTATGGTAACAACATTCCATTTCCAATCCTACGGGGTGCGACACCATGTCACAGAAAGTTGCAGCTCGATTCTGCGCTTGATTGTAAATATTATACGTTATAAAACAATATCTTATGGGGATATAAGCCAATTTCAGAAACTAGTAACTAATAAGCAGTGCACTTCCATCGACTAATGTAGCCCAATTAGTAAATTATCGTGATCATAGCCCTGTTTCTCTACGCATTATTGTGGCATTTGTGCATTGGCGTTATGCTCGAAGATAGACCCTGAAATCTAACTCTGAGGCGCAACAGAATGAAGATTCATTGCCGTTTCCTAATTGGCCTGACGCTAGTTTCCCTGTCCATGGGGCCCATTGCGGCCCAAGATTGGGAGGTGCTGCGAACCAGCGATGGCATGCCCAATCTACAAGGCTATTGGAGCAACTCCTCGCAGACCCCGCTGATTCGCCCTGAAGAATTAGGTGAAAAGGGTTTTCTAACCGAAGAAGAGGCTGCCGATGTGGAACAGGGCTGGCGCGATCGCTATGACAGTGCCTCGCAAGCTGCCGACCCGGAACGAGCACCTCCAACCGATGGCAATGCAGATCTTGGTTACAATAGTTTCTGGTGGGATCCTCGAACAGATGCTATTCAGTTAGATGGGCAGTACCGCACGTCAATTATTGTAGACCCAGTGGATGGGCAAATTCCCTACCTGGAAGGTGATCGCCCGCAGAACGGTCTCCGTGCCCAGTGGCGAGCTCGACCCGGAGTTGAGCCCTATGATGCGCATGAGCTCCGTCCTCTGGGTGAGCGTTGCCTGCTTACCTTCGGGTCTGGGTCGGGCCCGCCTATGTTGCCGATTCTCTACAACAGCAACTATCAGATTGTGCAGACCGAAGACTACGTAATGATCCTTGTTGAGATGGTGCATGACGCTCGAATCATTCCAATAGGTAAGACTCATAAGCCAATAGACTTTGAAAAATGGATGGGCGACTCGGTGGGATATTGGGAAGGCGACACCCTCGTAGTGAAGACACAGAATTTCCATTCGCAGCAGTCCTTCAGAGGCAGTTCCGATCAATTGGTGATTACAGAACGCTTTAGCCTGCAGAACGAAGACAAGATAAAATACGCATTTACTCTGGAAGATCCGCTCAGCTATCGCCAACCCTGGACTGGTGAGATTGCAATGAACCGCAAGCCGGCCGGGGAGCTTATGTACGAGTATGCCTGTCATGAGGGAAATTATGCCTTCCATGGCATTATGGCCGGGGCAAGACGCCAAGAACAGGATCAGGCGGAACCCTAGTATCTAGCTGTCATTTCGTTAGACGGAATGTGAGGCCGCACTCCCTTTTCTATTGGTATTCCTCTTCGAACGAGGCAATCAAATCGCAAAAACGAGTCGGACCGCGTATAGTTAGACTCCGCTCTTGATCAATTCTAAGGTTGTCCAATCCCAGTATGTTTTCATCTTTTTCTCGATTCTATAGCTCAATGGTATTTACCAAGCCCTATCTCGTAATCGCTATCCTGCTATTACTGGTTGGATTCTTCGGCTGGCAGACACAAAATTTCCGGCTCGATGCGTCTGCTGACTCACTGCTATTGGAAGATGATCCAGATCTCGAATTCTCGCGAGAGATAAATGTTCGCTATGGAATTCGAGAAGCAGTCACGATTGCCTACACGCCTACCGGCGACTTGTTCAGTCGGGAAGAGCTAAACAAACTCGGCGCACTGCGTGAAGAATTACTCGCAATTAACCGTGTTGAATCGGTGGACAGCATTCTCAATGTGCCTATTTTTGAAGACACGCCTCTCACCGGAATTTCAGAAGACTATCTGACATTAGAGAATCAAGATATAGACTTGGTTGCAGCGCGAGAAGAAGTTACTAGCAGCCCAATTTTCAGAAATGCAGTCATTAGTCCTGACGGGAAAACTGCGGGCATGTTGGTTAGCTTTGCCATCGATGAGACAGCGCGCGATTTGATAGGCCGGCGTACCGAACTACGCAACAAGGCACGAGGCGAAGAGCTCTCGGCAGATGAAGTCAGTGAACTAGCGCAGATAAATTCGGATTACGCGGTGCACAGTGTCCTGGCGGCTGATCGTCAGCACGAGATTATAAGCGTAGTGCGTGAAACACTTGAGCGCTACCGCGAGGGCGCACAGATCTATCTTGGCGGTGCGCCAATGATTGCGGACGACCTCGTTACCTTCGTGCAGGCAGACTTAAGTAGCTTCAGCTTCGCGGTAGTACTTCTCATTATCTTTGCACTCGGCCTCATTTTTCGAAAAGTGCGCTGGGTGGCTTTGCCTCTAGCTTGCTGTGCCGTGGCTGGCGTTATCATGGTTGGAGTGCTGGGGTTGATGGACTGGCGCGTAACTGTCGTGTCTTCAAACTTCATTTCACTTCTGCTGATTATTACTATCTCGCTTACTGTGCATCTTACTGTTCGCTATCGCGAATTGAGAGCAACTCGGCATTATACTAACCACGACAAGCTGCTTCGTCATTCGGTGCTGAGTATGTTCAGGCCTTGTCTGTACACGGCACTCACTACAGCAGTAGCGTTTGGTTCGCTGATAGTCAGTGGTATTCTTCCTATTATTACCTTCGGTTGGATGATGATGATGGGAGTGGCAACGGCTCTGCTCGTCGCATTCACACTGTTTCCAGCGATTCTCAGCATTATTAAGAAAGACGAATCTACGTTCTCGTCAAACTTGCGCCTCAATCTGACATCAGCTTTAGCCGACGCTACTGCGAAGCTAGATAACAAGATTTTGTACATCTATCTCGGCGTAGCACTCATTAGCGGAATCGGTCTCTCACAAATCCGGGTTGAAAACAGCTTCATCGACTATTTCCGGGAGAGTACTGAAATTTATCAGGGCATGTCGCTCTTCGATGAGAAGCT
>NVUL01000077.1 GCA_002401885.1 SAR86 cluster bacterium | reverse complement strand
ACTCGTGCTCAAGGATGTATTCGACGCAATGGCGTCAGCTGTCAACAAGGTCTAGAACAAAAAGGGGCCACAGAAAGGGGTCAGAGTAAAAATTATTGTCATTCTGCTGAAGTTTGTAACTACCATCGAATAATTTTTACTCTGACCCCATTTATCGCCTGTACACCGTATTCCCAAGAAGAGGAAATTAGATCATGAAAATGACACGTCGCGGTTTCGTAGGAACCATTGGTCTGGGCAGTGCGGCCGGACTTCTTTCAAGCGCAGGATTAACCAATCGAAATGCCAACGCCGCCTCAAGCTACGAGGGCGACCCTGCCTATGATGGCGGCATCATGCAGCTTAATCAGAATGAGAGTGCGCGCGGGCCTGGACCGAAGACCATGGAGGCGATTCGCTCACACGTCACCAAGCGTCTCGGTCGCGGCTATGCGCCTGATCATGTAAACGAATTACAGGCAACGCTGGCAGAGGGTTACGGAATTTCAACTGACAACGTAATTTTAGCAACGGGTTCTGGCCCTCTGCTGAGAGGTGCGGCCCGCGCCTTCTGTTCCGAGAACAAGCCGCTTGTTACTGCTGGCCCTACCTACACAACAGCCGAACAAACGGCGCGCCAGATGGGCGTGGAGATTAGAAGTGTCGTTGTAGATAGCTCAGATATGGGCATCAACCTTGATGGTATGGCCGAGGCTGCAGTTGGCGCAGGCCTAGTGTATTTCTGCAATCCAAATAATCCCACAGGAACAGTGCATTCACCGGAAGCGGTCGAATCGTTTATCCGTCGCGTGCAACGTGAGTCACCCAACACGAAGATGCTCATCGATGAGGCCTACATCAACTATGCCGCCGATGAAGTGATGCAGACAGCGTTGCCACTGGCGTTGGAATTCGAGAATGTGTTTATCACGCGCTCTTTCTCTAAGGCACATGGCATGGCTGGTTTGCGTGTCGGTTATGCGCTGGGTCAGGAACAGACTCTCGATGCGGTCAGCGGTGCCTGGGGCATGGGCGATGTGAATATGTTGAGTGCTATTGCAGCGATTACCGCTTTCAAGGACAAGGAGCATATCGACTGGGAACGGCAGGAGAATGCAGAGATTCGTGCGTTCGTGGTTGCTGCGTTTAACGACATGGGCTATGAGGTAGCGAACTCCCACACCAACCATATTTTTGTAAATCTGGGTAAGCCTGCAAAAGAATTTCGTGATGCCTGTCTTGAGAACAAGATTTTAGTCGGTCGCGATTTTCCGCCGTTTGAACAAACTCACTGCCGTATCTCTATGGGCAGCAGAGAGGAGATGCAAAAAGCGGTGGAAGTATTTCGCAAGGTTCTTGCTTAGCAGGTTCGAGTATTGGGGTTAGAGTATTGGGGTCAGAGTAAAAATTATTCCAACCAAAGTAATTCTTTCAACTGAGTGCAAATAATTTTTACTCTGACCCCAGCTTTCTGCTCTCCCTACAAACATCTGTCCCCTCTTTCACAAACAACGACGATACATGGAGAACAATCTCTCCCAGTGTCGTTCCGCTGATTCCTTGTGGTATTTGTCGCCACGCTTTGGAAACACGAAGCCGTGTTCAGTGCCTGGATACCATTCGATGCGTGAGTTGATTCTAGTACCACTAAGATAGTTTTCGAGATTATCCACCATCTCCTTCGGCGCATATTCGTCAGTCTCGGCGCAGCCAAAGTACATCTCGCCAGTTATCGATTCTGCATCGAGATGTGGAGAGTCTTCCTTGTCAGAGTAGAGGTAGACGCCGTGAAAGGAGGCGCTAGCCGCTATGCGGTCGGGAAATTTAGCGGCGGCAGCGAATGCAAAAGGACCACTCATACAATAACCGACGCAGCCCATCTTGCCGCCTCTTGCCGAGTCGTCTTGATCTGCAAAGTCGATCAGTGACTGTATGTCCTCGCAGACCATGGCATTGCTTAACGAATCCATATGTTCGTACATCGCCTCGCGACCAGACTCTTGAATCTTGAATTCTCTAACGCGACGGTAGTAAAGGTTCGGCAACATAACGTAGTAGCCTGCAGTACCTAGCCGCCGCGCCATGTCGTGCAACTCTTCTCTCTTACCTGGCGCATCCATGAGTAACAGAACTGCTGGGTGCGGGCCTTCCTCCTCCGGATGCGTGATAAAGGTGTTCATGACACCGTCATTTGTAGGTAGTTCCAATTCTCGATCAATCATCTTTAGCGGTCTTTTCGTAGTAGGTTTAGTCGTTGGAAAAGCAAAGGTAGCAGAAACCCAATGATCTTCAACACTAGTGTGCTAATGGCTCGAATTGCAGGCGGGAATTCTGCCTAAACTCCTGTATATTGACTGCACTCATCTGACTATTCTGGGGCTTTTGATATGAAAACAACTACCAACAGATTCAGCGCTCTAAATCTATTGATTGGTCTATCTGCCCTGTTTCTCTCTCTACCTAGCACGGCAGCCCAAGATGTTGTCGCTAGTGATGTGAAGGTCACCGTCCTCTCATCGAATCTCGCGAATGGTGCGGCGGTAGGAGAGTGGGGCTTGTCGGCCCTAGTAGAAGTAGATGGCAACTGCATTCTATTCGATGCTGGGCGCTACCCGGATACCGTGATCAGAAATGCTGCAGTATTGAACGTCGATCTTTCTTGTGTCACCGACGTGGTGTTTAGTCATTTTCACTTCGATCATACGACGGGCCTCTTGCCATTGTTAGACAATTTGAGAGAGATAAACCCCGAAGCTATCCAACGCATTCATGTTGCAGATGGTTTTTTCTCGTCGCGTCGAAGAGCCAACTCAGGTAGCGATGCGGAAAGCAACCAGATGATTGCCCTGCGTGATTCAATCGAAGCGCAGGGAGTCGAATTTCTAATTCATGCCGAGGCGACAGAAATATTTCCTGCGGTATGGGTGTCTGGTCCTGTTGAGCGTCGTCATCCCGAGCAAAACTATTCTGCAAACTTAAATGTGGCGATGGATGGCGAGTGGGTGCGAGACTTTGTTCCGGAAAGCCAAGCCTTGGTTGTCAGAACAGACGAGGGGCCCATCGTGCTATTGGGTTGTGGACATTCCGGAGTCGTGAATGCCTTGGATCATATTCAGGACACGATTCAAGATGAGGCCGTGCATGCATTGATGGGTGGCTTGCATCTGTTTGCCGCCGACGATGAAACACTGGATTGGACTGCGGCACGCCTTCTAGAGATAGGCGTTGAGAATTTGATGGCCGGGCACTGTACTGGTATCGAGCCTCTGATGCGCCTGCGAGCTGGCCTCAACTTAGATCGGAGCACTGCTGTAGTCGGAGCCGTTGGTTCGAGTTTTGTGCTGGGCGAAGGAATTCATCCTACTGTCATAGCGATGTAGGCGATGTTGCATTTTTAGAAATTAGAAGAAAAATTGGAAGGAAGTAACAGAATGCCGGAGTATACACCCCCGAAAGTTTGGAAAGAGAACGCCGAAAATGGCGGACAGTTTGCCAGTATCAACAGAGCTACCGCAGGAGCGCAGGAAGAGCGGGTACTAGCGGTAGGGAAACATCCGATGCAACTCTATTCGTTAGCGACTCCCAACGGTGTGAAGGTGACGATCATGCTGGAAGAACTTCTGGCCTTAGGCCATGAAGGAGCAGAGTACGATGCGCATCTAATTAACATAGGGGAAGGCGAGCAGTTTGGCAGCGACTTCGTGGCAATCAACCCGAACTCTAAAATTCCGGCCTTGCTCGATCACAGTACCGAGCCTTCTACACGAGTCTTCGAGTCTGGCGCGATCCTGATTTATCTGGCGGAGAAATTTGCTGTCTTCTATCCTGAGGATACTGCCGGCCGAGCTGAGTGTCTCTCTTGGTTGATGTGGCAGATGGGTGCGGGTCCATTCCTTGGCGGAGGCTTCGGCCACTTCTACGCCTATGCGCCAGAAAAATGGGAGTATCCGATTGATCGTTATGCCATGGAGGTGAAGCGGCAGTTGGATCTCTTGGACAAAAATTTAGCCGAAAGACGCTTCCTATGTGGTGACGAATATAACATCTCTGATATGGCAGTATATCCTTGGTACGGCGCGGCAGTACTACACAATATCTATGACGCGGCGGAGTTTCTAGACGTGGCCTCTTATGAGAATGTAATCCGTTGGGCGACAGAGATCGAAGGCCGACCTGCCGTGCAGCGTGGACGACGAGTGAATCGCGTCTGGGGGCCGGAAGAGAACCAGCTAGCGGAAAGACATGATGCGAGTGACTTCGATAACTAGTTTGGCGCGAGCCATCAAAGATGTCGCTCAAACCATTCTAGAATAGCCGAATGCGCCTCGCTAAGGTACGGCTCCGGAAATATTTCATGCCCGGCATCCACCGATACGAGCCTATTCTTAACTCCTGCCTCTTCTAGCAGAGACTGCATTCGCACACTGGTGCGCTCATAAGGAACAGCCTGGTCTGTGGTGCCGTGAATGAGCAGGGTCGGTGGATCATCTGCGGAGACATAGTTTATTGGCGAAACTATCGAATAGAGTGCAGGGTCGAAATCGAGATAGCGAGCACCGAACAATTCCGCATCGAAGTCTACATCCAACACGTCTACGGGAGGCATCATTGCGACGATGGCTTTGAAATCGTACGCGGATCTCTCGTCGGCTTCCACGGACATTCCAAGCAGCAACGAAAGAAATCCTCCGGTACTCACTCCGAA
Source organism: SAR86 cluster bacterium (assembly GCA_002401885.1). Classification (GTDB taxonomy): domain Bacteria; phylum Pseudomonadota; class Gammaproteobacteria; order Pseudomonadales; family Pseudohongiellaceae; genus UBA9145. The sequence goes on along the minus strand of NVUL01000077.1, from coordinate 16,709 downwards.
TATACCAAGCCGTTCACTATCAACATCAAACTGAGCGCTATTGTCTTGAATGTGCTGAACACCAATTTTTAGCGCTGCAAAGGCATCGGGGATGCGATAGACCGGGTGGGCTGGATGATAAATCTGAAACAGTGTATAGCCATTTTCCAATAGTATATTCCAGAAGGGCTCGATGATGTTCAAGTTGTCTTCGCCGGAAACGAAACCACCGCTTACTATGAGTACGATGCCGAGACCATTTGCATTAGCAGGCACTTCGACATCGTAGAACATGGCCATGCCGTCACGATGGCCATATATTTGGTGACGAGTGATGTCTGTATCTTGAGCAGACAGATTTCCTGAAATAAGGAATAGGGCGAGCATTAGGCTTCGTATTATTTTTTGAATAGTCATGTGAGCTTCTTTTCTCCTATTGTTCTACCTAAATTTCCCGCTAGGGCAAGATTACACTACCAAAGAAATAAATCCATCCCGTGCTTTATCGGCCCAAATAGCTTGGACACTCAGTTAATTAACTCCTATTCTAGTGCATCCAGAATCGTAATTATGGGAATGAATTTACGTTCGCAAATAACTGTTGCTATAGAGGGTTAAAATGAAAAATTTTCAGCAAGCGCTAGTCGCTGTTGTTTTGGCAGTGTTCTCTACACTTTCCCTGGCTGCAGACGGGCCGCCAGTGACTGTAGTCATACCTGATTTGCCGGCAAATCAAGAGATGTTGATATTGGAGATCAATCTCGAGCCCGGGCAAGAGTCGTCACCGCATCGCCACACTGCCCACGTATTCGTCTATGTTTTGGAAGGCAAGGTGAATATGCAGGTAGCTGGGGAGGAGATGGTAACTCTCTCTCCGGGCGAGATGTTCTATGAAAATCCTGGCAATATTCATACGGTTTCACAGAACGCGAGTGATACCGAGACAGCGAAGTTTCTCGTTCATATGCTCCGGACAACAGGCACGCCAGTTAGTGTGCCAGTCGAATAATTGAAGTCCGTGCTAGCCACCGGAGATAGCCCCGACGATCATGAATGGCTCGTCGCCATTCACTATTCCTTCGGGTAAAGGTTTGTCCATCGCAGCGTGAGAAATATCTTCCTTGCATGCGAAGAAGCGAATCTTCGGGCGACGTTGGCGCGATTCAAGTTCGAGGATGGCACCGCGCAAGCTTGGATAGGTTCTTTCCAATGCGTCTATAAGATTCGCTGCTGTACAGGGTGGTTCTACGTCAATCTTTACTTCTGCGTCGCACTGCGCCAGCGTACGCAGATGGTAGGGAAGAAACACGCGAATCATCAGAACAGCCTCAGAGAATTCATTCTACCCTAAGGTCTGTACTTCGACTGAAAGCACAGCCGGTAGATTAGCTGTAACGGTAGTCCAGTTGTCGCCACTATCCGGCGAACAATATATCTGACCACCCGTCGTGCCAAAATAGATGCCGCATTCATCTAGGGTGTCTATCGCCATTGCATCTCTAAGCACGTTAACATAACAGTCTCTTTGTGGGAGACCATTCGTCAATGCTTCCCATTCATTACCACCCCCGCGGCTTCTGTAGACGCGCAGCTTCCCTTCGGGCGGGTAGTGTTCCGAATCGCTCTTGATGGGGATTACGTAGATAGTGCTTGGCTCATGTGCATGAACGGCGATAGGGAAGCCAAAATCGCTGGGCAGATTGCCGCTGACCTCGTGCCAATTATCGCCGCGATCGTCGCTGCGCATAACATCCCAATGTTTCTGCATGTAAATCACATCGGGGTTTGAAGGGTGCATGCCGAGCCGGTGCACACAGTGGCCAATCTCGCCGGTCGGGTCTGGTATATAGTCGGACACAAGCCCGTTGGTTATGGTGCGCCAAGTCTCGCCACAATCGTCGCTGCGAAATGCACCTGCTGCCGAAATAGCGACGTAGAGTCGCTCTGGAAAATTCTTATCTAATAAGATGGTATGGAGGCACATGCCCCCAGCTCCGGGTTGCCACTCCATGCCAGTGCTATGTCCACGTAGGCCTGCCAGCTCTGACCAATTTTCTCCGCCGTCGCTGCTGCGAAATAGCGCCGCATCTTCGACACCGGCATACACGACATCGACATCGCTATGACAAGGTTCGAGATGCCACACACGTTTGAATTCCCAAGGATGAGGTGTGCCGTCATACCATTGGTGAGTAGTGAGGGGCTTGCCGGTATCTTCCGAAATATCGTAGGCGAACTTGTTGCTCTGTGCGGGCGGGTCGTCTTGGCTAGGCTCGGGTTCACCGGGAGGCGTGCCGGGTTGCTGCCAGGTCTTGCCGCCGTCGTCGGAGCGTTGAATAATTTGGCCGAACCAGTCAGAAGTCTGTGAGGCGTAGATGCGGTTAGGGTTAACCGGAGACCCTGCTACATGATAGATCTCCCAGCCACCGAAATGAGGGCCATCGATCTGCCAATTTTTGCGCTGTGCGTCTGCAGTAATGATGAACGCGCCTTTGCGCGTGCCTACCAGAATTCGTATCTTGCTCATGAGCCCTCTCCGAAACAGGTGCAGACCTGTTTTTTACCATGTGCTCATGAAGGCGCGCAAGTAGCAGCGTCCGGCATAGTCATGGAGAGGGACCGGCTAGAATGATCAAAAAGTGCCATTCACCCTGAAGCTGACTTCACGTCCAGTGATCGTACAACGTGATTCGATCTCTTCCAGAGTATTGGCGGAGATGCGGCCCACGAAGCGCGATCGTCTCCTGCACTGTGAGCCGTTGGTCAATGCACCGAGGTCCAGGCGATAGGTAATTCCGCGGGTATCTCTGTACTCGGAGAACAAATTAACCCGTGGCTCGCCAACATTGAACTCGATATCGTCCACGTCGTAGCGAAACATCCCGCCGTCAATGCGATCGAAATACTGCATGCCCCAATTCATTCGCCACTGGGGTATGTCGTGTCGGAATGTCAGGGTAAAGCGGCCACGCTGATAGAGTTGAAAGCGTCGGTCTATGCCAAGGAATGGGTCCGTCACCTCCGAATCCTGAAGATTCACGCCGGTAGTGATGAGTAGGTTGGGCAGATTTATCATCCCCATACGAATACTCGCATTTAGGTTCAAGCCGTATTCCACGCCGTCACCAATATTACCATTCGCCGACCGCAGGTTAGCTTCGTCGGTGGTCACATCGACTCGATCAATGACATCCTCGTGTTGCGCATAAAACAGTTCGGCAGTAAGCACGCCGGCGTCGTTAGGTAGTCGATACTCGGTGTTGAACGTGTAACGCCATTGCCATTGCTGCCTAAGCTGCGCATTACCAGCTGCCGTGGCAGCATCGTTGTCTTCTTCATCGTTCGCCGCCACGAAATCCGAGAAGCTAAGCTGATTCACGATCTTTTCTATGCCGCCGCGTAACTGCAGGGAGGGCGTCAAGTCGTAGCGGAAATCTACTTTTGGTTTCACAAAGTCGAAGTCACGCTTGTTGGACACATCACCAGACTGAGAAATCTCGGAAGTCTCGTAGATCAGAGTGCTCTCTAACGACATCTTTGAGTTGATGATCCAGTTGTGAATAACAAAAGGTTCGTAACGAATTTCTTCAACAGTAGAATTTGCATTTGTAACAGACTGCGGTGTCAGTCCGCCGACAGTGGCAGAGTTAGTGCCGCCCTCGACAAGTAGTCCGAGAGCAAGCGACGAGTCCAGCGTGGTTTGGGCGCGCTCGATTCCGAATTCAATATCCTGGCCCTCGAAGATATCCATCGTATAGGAGCCGCGCACAATCTTCTCTTCGGTTACGCTGGTAGTATTCAGAAACAGATTCTTTTCTTCAGTGCCGCCTTCATTGAGTAAAAAGCGTTCGCGAGTCGTGTCTCGATTGTCTTGGTTCGCAATACCAAGCAACTTGAATCGATTTCCATTAGCGAGCGTGAATTCATAGTCGCCACCGATCTCCCAGTTGTCTCTATCGTTTGGTATGTCTTCGCGTTCGGTGCTTACGGCATTGGGTTGCACGCGCAGATCAGTAGTAAAACGATCTACATCCGTTGGGCCGTCTCCGGCTGCATATAATGCGTTGAGGCGAAGACTGCTGTTGCTACTGAAGTCATAGCCGAGGTTCATGCTGAGTTCGTTGTTTATCTGATCGCGCGTTCGTTCCTCGACTACTCGATCATTTATCGAGTAGTCGCCCAATCGGCTGTTCTCTCTATTTATCGAGTTGTTATAGTTCGGGTTCGCACTTGCGCTAAAGAGGAAATTTAGATTTCCATTCCGGCCGCTTACCGAAGCCACACCACCGGGGACGTACTCTCCGTCTTGGGCTCGGCGTACATTCGCTTCATAGGATATACTGCTGTTTGAGAGTTCTTCGAGTAGAACTACATTGACTACCTGGCCACTTCCACGAACGTCTAGATCGCCAGAAGTGCCACGTATAATCTGAAATTCCTTAACCTGATCTGCACTGATACGAGCTAGCAAGTCGCTGGTCTGATTGTTCTTGCCTGCGGTTCGCTTGCCATTGATGAGAATTTCGTTGCCGCCACTATTTCCACCGCCTAGGCCGCGGCCTCCCGAAGAAGGATTACCCCCACCGCCGGGAATGCCGCCACCGCCACCGCGAGGTGAAGAATTATCCTGACCGGGTATGCGGTCGAGCATGTCTTTCGCGGTGATGGGAGCCCATTGAGAAAAATACTCGGCGGAGTATATAACAGTCGAATTTTCTCCTTCAGTGTTCTGAGCCATTAGACTCTGCGGTAGTGCTACTATCAATAGAGGCAGCAGAGCTGAACTAATGCGGACCGCTGGGCGTTTACCCATTTTAGATAATGAGCCTGAAATGAAGTCGATAACTCGGGCAAGAAAAAGCATACAAGAAAGGCCTGTGAGCAATGGCGAGTCGTTACGTCTCGCTTGAACTATTGGGGACCGAATTGTACTGGTAAAAAGCTCAGAATTATTGCATCTGTTACAAACTGACAAGAATTAGCGGCTAAAGATTTATGAGGCCCGCCACCTCCAGTGATATCTCGCAGCACACCGGGAACAGACGCCACTAATGCTTCAGCAGAAATTATGCTAGCTTGTGCCTGAGTTAAAAATTACTAAGTAGGAACTTCGGCCGTTGAGAGATTCTCTATCAGATCCAATCCACTATCGCAGCCTTAGCAGCGTCGCGGAATCGATTCGCGATGGCAAGATATCACCTGTCGAGTTGACGGCTTCACTGCTCTCTCGCATCGACTCTGTCGATGGGCAACTCATGAGCTATGCGACCGTTATGGCGGAACAGGCAATGGAAACCGCTCGCGAAGCCGAACAGGAAATACTGGCAGGCCATTACAAAGGACCGCTGCATGGCGTGCCTATTGCGGTGAAGGACCTGTGTTTTACTGCTGGAACTCGAACAATGGGCGGGCTGAAAGTGCTACGCGAGTTCGTGCCTAGCTATGATGCGACCGTAGTTCGCAAGTTGCGAGAGGCAGGCTCCGTGATCCTAGGCAAATTGAATCTCACCGAGGGCGCTCTATCGGGCTATCACCGTGACTTTCCTATTCCAGTTAATCCCTGGGGAGAAAGTCTCTGGGCTGGTGTTTCCTCCAGTGGTTCGGGAGTCGCCACTGCGGCTGGGCTGTGTTTTGCCTCTCTAGGCACCGACACGGGAGGCTCGATTCGCTACCCGGCTATGGCAAATGCGGTGGTTGGTCTCAAGCCTACCTATGGGAGGGTAAGTCGGTATGGCGTGTTGGAGCTCGCTGCATCGCTCGATCATATAGGCCCGATGACGCGTTCTGTAAGAGATGCAGCAATTGTTTTCGAAACAATCTCGGGCTTCGACGGCAGCGATTCCAGCTCGCTTCGCGATTCAGTTCCAAGAATTTCGGAATCGTTGACGGACGAGCTTACCGATATTCGAATCGGCGTTGATGAACACTACCTCAGCTTTGGGACCAACCCAGCTCTGGTGGATGCGATCCATGAGGTTATCGAAGTGCTACGACAGCTTGGTGCGGAAATCGTTGCGTTGAGCATGCCCAAGTCTGACCCGATGGATCTACGTAATGCGTGGTTACCCATCTGCGCTTACGAGGCACACAAGGCGCATAGCGCTACTTACCCTTCCCGTGCCGATGAGTACGGGGGCTACTTTGGCGATGTGCTGAAGATGGGTGCGAGTATGAGTGTGGAAGACTATGCCAAATCCACCAAGCTTCGGAAGAAAATTAGTGTGACGTACGAGTCTGCTCTAGAAGCGGTAGACGCTGTTATCTGTCCCTCGGGCGGTTCAGTTTTTCCTGTGGAGAAAGAAGTGCAATACGGAAATATGGAAAAACTTAGATCGGTCATTCAAAATTTCCAGGGCCAGTTTACTATTCCCGCAGACTTGGCGGGTACTCCTACTATAACTGTACCCTGCGGTTTCTCGGATGAGGGTAGTCCGTACGCTGTGCAGTTTCTCGGCAATCGTCTGTCAGAATCCAATCTCTGTCGTATCGCTCATGCCTATGAGCAGGCTACACAGTGGAATCAGCGCCACCCCACAATATAAGTAGGATAATCTGCAGGTCTAGCCCTATTAGCCTACTGTTTTTCCTCATTCAGGAAACGGGCCAATATTCAACGACGTAAATTGCTCAGAAAAATGTGAATTTTCGTAACAGTTGTCCTACGAGAAAGTCCGCGTTTATTGATTGCTTGTTCAAGATATTGCATATCAATTCGGGTATAATCTGTATAGGCTTCGATTGCACTATAAATTAGCACTAAATGGTTCCAATACATTGAACGTAGCGAGCACTATAAAAACAAGAGTCGCAGTTGATGCTGACCTACTTCAGATTCAAGAACTTTATGCGATCTGGGGGCACGCCTTCGCCTATTTGCTGAACGATCAAACTTTCGTCGCGGAAGTGAATGGGGAGATAGTAGGGGCTATACGTTTGACATTCGAAGATTCATCCTTCGTCGTGCGCAGTCTCTTCGTGCATCAAAAATCCAGAGGGAAGGGCATAGCGATCGCTCTGCTGCAAAAGGTTGAAATGGAATTGGGCGTTGCCGAAGCCTATTGCCTGCCGTTTCCTGAACAGGAAAAACTCTTCTCAAGTATTGGTTTCAATTCCGTCGCTGAACTCACTGCTCCCGATTTTCTGATCTCTCGAAGAGCGATTCTCAATCAAAGTGATCAAGATGTGGTCATCATGAAGCGTTCGATTGGCGTGGAGATAAGGCCCCTACCTGCAAGAGACCTGCCTCTTGCTATGAATCTCATCTACGAATTCGAGCTATCGGAGGTGAAGAAGCTTCGAGAGAATGATGTGCGGTCGATCTATAGCAAAATCATCGCAGCCGGCGGCGCGGTGTTCGGTGCCTATCGGGGATCGAGTATAATTGGCACATGTACATTGAATGTCTGTGCGAATCTGAGCTGGTCAGGCCGGCCCTATGGCATAGTTGAGAACATCATCGTGACCAAGAACGAACGCAGCAAGGGTATCGGCAAGAGCCTTTTACTGTTCGCGAGAAGAATGGCCGAAAGTGAGAACTGCTACAAAGTCGCATTGATGACGAATCAGCAAGACCCAGCGACGGTTTCCTTCTACAAATCGGCTGGATTTTCTGGTGACAAGATCGGCTATCAGCGTCGGTTCGGTGCGGAACAATAAGAGTTCTATTTCTTTGTCGAAGAAAGAAAGTAGAAGACAAGTCCCAGAGCGATTATTCCCAGCCCAAATAGTCCTTCGACCGGCCGATTAATTAGAACGAAAGTGAGTGTCCAGCCAGTTAGTGCTAAATAGACTAGTGGTGGCAATGGGTACAGGAAAGTTTTGTAAGGGCGGGGTAGATCTGGTTGCCGCCAACGTAATACAAAAATCCCTAGAACAGTTGTAAAGCTACTCAGCGCAAGAGTAAATCCAGAGAATACCAACACCGATTCGAAGGTCGATGAAAAGATAAATAGCAAGGCGATCGCCGACTGTATATAGATCGCGGTTGCGGGAATGCCGTCTCTATTCTTCTTGGCCAGTGCCTTCAGCACGGGGAAGTCTTCACCGATTACCTGAATGACCCGCGGACCAGCCATAGTCATCGCGCTTACCGTCGATACCAATAGCATTGCCAGTACTAATCCAGTAAATCTGCCCCCAAAATCACCGAAGGCCGTCTCTGCAGCAATATATCCTACCTCGAGCTGACCGGCCATTGAGTCCATCGGCGTGGTATAGAGGAAGGTAAAGTTTAGAGCAATGTAGAGTGCTGTCACTACCAGCGTTCCGCCCATTAGAATCCAGGGAAGTGTTCGTTGCGGATTCTCCAATTCACTGCTCAGATAGGTAGCTGCATTCCAACCCGTGTAGGCATAGCTGACATAGATAAGTGCAACGGCGAAGACGCCGCTGGTTAGCAAAGCTCCATCGCCTGCGACGGGCAGGAATGTGATGGGTTGTGGTGAATCGGTCGCGAAGAATGCGGCGAGGCAGAAGATGAGGATTATGCCTACCTTTAAAATAGTGAACACGAGCTGCAGGCCGCCACTGTTGCGTCGGTTGCTCGCGTGTACCAGAGTCAGCAGTATTACTAAACCAGCGGCCAGACTCTTTTCTAGCCACGCATTGTCGCCTGCTTCAAACACGGATGTAGTATAGGCGGCAAAAGTCATGGCGGCGAGCGCGGTAGGGCCGGCAAAGCCTACGCTGGCGGAAACCCAGCCCGACACGAACCCGACTGCGGGGTGATAGATACGTGATAGGAAATTGTACTCGCCGCCGGAGCGAGGCATGGCGGCACCCAACTCGGCGTAGGTCATTGCGCCACATACGGCGGCAAGACCGCCTACAGCCCAAAGGGCCAATAGCACAAATCCGGAGCGGATATCCAGCAGCTGAAATCCAAGGCTTGTAAACACACCGGTGCCGACCATGTTGGCGACAACGACGGCCATAACCGTGAAATGACGAAACTTACCTTGGGGCATAGCGGCGCGGCCGTTTCAGTGAATCGAATGATATAGGCTGCATTATTGCTATGATTGGGCTGCACGTCTATGAAGGAATGGTGGCCCTAATGTCCCGATGCTTATAAAGTAAACTCCGCTTCTATGCCGTTCACGCTTACCGTGTATGTTCCTGTAGGCAATCCATCGACATCCAATTTAATGTTTTGGTCGAAAAATGGTTGAACTATGGCAATACAACTTTCAGCCGGCCCCAGGCTTGTCTCCGCAAGTACCACGCTAAAAAGGGTGCCAGTTCTTATTGTTGCCGGAGTCTGCAATTCGACGCAGGGAACCGATAGATTGCCGCTTACGGTTACGCTGACCTGTACAGGAAATGATTCGGCGACGATAATTTGTACTGTATTCACAACGACCAAATTAGCTTGTTGCGCGGCGAGCAAGGTGAAATTGCCTTCGATGTCACTCTGTAACTGAATATCGTTGTAATAAGCGGGTTCACCACTTATTAGTGCGGCTCCTTGGGGAATGCTAAGCACGCCGTCCTGAAAGATAGCGGGCTGCGCTAAAAGGTTTTGACTGGCCAGTGCTATGCTGACGACACAGCATCTTCGTATGAACAAATACATGGGCTACTCCTACTACTTGGTACTCTGCCACTGATTAGTGTTTCTTGAAGGCTGAGATAAGCCTGCTCTACATAGCATAGTATCCGAATTTGGCGGTCTCAAGGGCTATCATTCTGCTCTGTGATTCCAGGCACAAATACTAGAGAAAGTGCGGTGGAAATCAGCTGGGCAGCACTCTCTCTGGCTGACATTCTCTGCTATTCTTGCCCAATACCTTCAAATCTGCTCGGAGATGCTCATGCGAAATACCTTACTTAGTGCTCTGTTGTTTCTGTCGCCTGCCTTGTTTGCCCAAGTCAGCCAGCCAGACTGGTCCTCTGTTGAAGAAGAGACGCTACGCCATTTCCGTGCCCTGCTTCAGTTTGATACCAGCGATCCACCGGGCCGAGAGTTGCCCGCGGCCGAATACATTCGAGACGTGCTAGAGGCAGAAGGTTTCGAGGTCGAGATGTTGGCCACTGATCCAAACCGGCCCAATGTTATTACTCGTCTAGAAGGCAATGGAGATAAAGAGCCGTTGCTTATCATGGCCCATACCGATGTCGTGAATGTGGACCCTGAGAAATGGACCTTCCCACCGTTTAGTGCAACGGTAGACGACGGCTATGTCTATGGACGTGGCGCGGTAGACGACAAGGACAATCTTGCATCGGCACTTATGGTGATGCTGGAGCTAAAGCGGCAAAACGTACAGCTCGACAGAGACGTCATCTTCCTCGCTGAATCCGGTGAAGAGGGTGCTACCCAGTACGGCATCGAATTTATAGTGAACGAGCATTTCGAGAAGATCGAATCGGAATTCTGTTTAGCGGAGGGTGGTTCGGTCGCTAGAGTAAACCGCGAAGTGCAATATGCTGGCATACAGACTGTGGAGAAGATTCCTTACAGAGTAGAATTGCTCGCAACGGGCGTGGCGGGCCATGGTTCGGTACCGCTGCAGACAAATTCCGTAACGCGGTTAGCGAAGGCGGTTGCTGCGATCGCGGATTGGCGTTCGCCGATTCGCTTGAATGAGACAACTGCAGCTTACTTCCAGAGGCTCGCCTCGATCTCGCCAGCGGATGCGGCGCAGCGATATCTAAATGTCCTTGACCCGAATTTGGCGAGTGAAGTGGATGAATATTTTCTGGCTAACGAGCCGCGCCATTCCTCTATGCTGCGCTCTTCCTTGTCGCCAAATATCTTCAACGCAGGCTATCGGATAAATGTAATCCCGTCAGAGGCTGCAGCAAGCGTCGATTTCCGCGCACTTCCCGATGAAGATATTCCAGCATTTCTCGATGAGATTCGTCGGGTGATAAATGACCCAGCAGTCGAGGTGAGTCTTGGCGAGCGCAATACTCGGCCACCCGGTGAGGCAAGGCTGAACACGGCTGCGTTCAGTGCGATCGAGGCAAACATCAGCAAACACTACGGCGTCATCACGCTGCCTACGATGAGCACTGGCGCTACAGACATGGCCTATCTGCGTAACAGAGGTATACAGTGTTATGGTATTGGGCCCGCTATCGATCGTGAGGATGCCGCGCTTGGATTTGGTGCGCATAGCGATCAGGAGCGCATTCTGATTAGCGAGCTGCATCGCTTCGTGCGTTTCAATTGGGATGTAGTGGTTCAGCTTGCTGCGTCTGGAAACTAAATTAGCAAAGTTATTTAACAATATTAATTTTAGTAAGAGGAATACAAATGAAAAACATAAAAGCGATTCGAATGATTATTGGTGTAGCCGCATTGAGCTTCGGTTTTTCTGTAGCTCAGGCCCAATCGGATGCGACTCCTCAGAGATCTATAGGCAATGGATCAAAAAATTGGATTACAACCGAAGGAGTACAACGACAAGACGGGACACTCACTTTCTCGGAAGTTCAGATCGACGGCAACGGTTGGCTGGTAATACACCCATTCGAAGATGGCGCGCCGAATGGCGATAAATACGTTGCCTCGACGTATGTGAAGGATGGCACGAATTCGAATGTGAGCATCAAAGTTCACAAAGGGCTACAGACTGGAGAGATGTTCATCGTGATGTTACATCGCGACGTCAACGAGAATCAGATTCTAGACTTCGTGTTTGTCGATGAACTGAACGTTATGGACACTGCGGTCTTCGAAGGTAACAGAATGATTGGTCATGCGATTCCTGCGCCGTAAAAATTCGATATAAGACCTAGGCAAAGAGAGGTAGGTCTCCGCCTCTCTTTGTTCAATAATTCAGGGTATTGGGCTTGCGTCTAGAAATTCCCGCTGATCTTGAATGAGATGATGCGGCCAGTATTCGAACAGCGCTTTTCGAGTTCTTCGAGAATTCCATCCCGGACATGACCTAAATAGCGCTCTCGTTCTCGACACTGCGGGGAGTCACTTAGGTTGTCTATATCCAATCGAAAACTTGTATTGCTAAAAGCGGTCACTTCCAGAAATGCAGTCACGAATGGTTTCTGCGTATCCGATTCGATGTCATCGATATCCCACCGTTTTAAGTCGCCATCGAATCGGTTATTCCATTTTAGGCCGTAGTTCATTTTCCAGGCGGGAATATCGTGTCGAAAGCCGATGTCGAACTGGCCGCGATGGTAATTGTTGAAGCTGCGATCTTCCTCAAGGAAAGGGTCCGTCACCTCAGAGTCCCGCACACTGACTAGAGTGGTAACGAGAACGTTCGGCATGTCGAACATCGATAGACGAACGCTGCCCTTCAAATCCATAACATGCATTACGCCCGAGCCGATGTTGCCTACGGCAGATGCCAAGTTACTTGGCGACGATGAGACATCGATACGCTGCTTAAAGTCTTTGTGATTGTGCTGATAGATATTGGCGCTAATCACGCCAGTGTCGTTCGGCAAGCGGTATTCCGCAAGTAGGTTATAGTTCCACCAAAAGTCAGGGCGCAGTTCGGTGTTACCGGCCAGCGTGTTGGAATCATCGTCTTCGCTATCGGTAACCGCTACAAAATCGACGAAATTTATCTGACGTACAATTTTCTCAACCAGCATTCGTAATTGCAATTGAGGGGTTATGTCGAAGCGATAGTCGATCTTTGGTTTAAAGAAACTAAAATCTCTCTTGTTGCTCGAATCCCCGCTTTGATCTATCTCGGAAAATTCGTAGACGAGTGCGGTCTCTAAAGACATGCGAGAATTGATGCGCCAGTTATGAATTAGGAATGGTTCGTAGCGAATTTCCTCAACACGCGTGCTAGCGTTTGGCACAGTGGAGGGGACTAGACCGCCAAATTCTTCGGACGGTGTGCCCGTACTGAGAGGCAGGCCTAATCTCAACTCTGAGTCCAGGATTGTCTGTGCGCTCTCGGCGCCAAACTCTATGTTGTGGTTCTCTATTAGATCCATCGTATAGGAGGCTCGAAGAATTCGCTCCTGAATGATGTTGGAAGAGTCGAGGAAAAGATTCTGAGTTTCTGTGCCATCGCCAAACACGTCAAAGCGTTCGCGTGTATTCGACGTGTCGTTCTCATTGGCGATCAAGAGAGTTTTCAGCCTCGCCCCGCTGCTGAATCGATGTTCGAAATCGCCGCCTATTTCCCAGTTGCTGAGTTCGCCCGGGATATCTTCTCTCTGTAAAGCAGGAGCGTTTGCCGTGTTCTGCAGGTTGAGGGTTAAGCGACTGATTGTGGTTGGGTTGTCGTTCTCTGCATAGAGAGCGTTGAACCGTGCGCTGGTGTTATCGCTAAAGCGGTAGTCTAGGTTGGTTGATAATGTATAGGTGGTCTGATCTCTAATTCGGTCCTCGGTAACGGTGTCGTTTAGTGAAAAATCGCCTAATACGCTGCGCTCAAAGGATTCTCTATGCTCATATTGAGGTTCGGCGGAGGCGTTCACTAAGACGTTGAGGTCCCCGGCCTGTGCACTATAGCTAAGAGAACCACCGGGCTCGGTTTGGCTGTCCGAGTAATAGTCTGCATTTATGTCGTAGGAAATGCTGGAGTTAGACTGCTGTGCAGACATGACGATGTTGGCGATCTGGGTGCTGCCTCGAACATCAAGTTCGCCACCAGTTCCACGGATAATCTCTATGTAGTCCACCTGATTCGCGTTGATGCGAACGAGCTGGCTCTGTGTATTGTTGTTTTTTCCCGCAGTACGCTTGCCGTTGATCAGAATAACCGTGCCACCGCCGCCACTTCCCAAGCCGCGCCCGCCTCTGCTGGCGTTGCTTCCGGGAGAGCCTGCGGTGCTTTCTATGTTCATTCCAGGAATTCTGTTGATCATATCTAGGGCGGTTACCGGTGCCCACTGCGCGAAGTAGTCCGCGGAGTACATAATGGTGGAATCATCGCCTACGTTATCCTGCGCAAACGCGCTGCTAAGTTGGGCCAATACTAGAGCAGCTAGGATTGGTAGCTTGATTCGAGAGAGGAACAATCTAAGAGGCGCGGAGGTCTTTATCTGATTACTATGCATTTGGCGGCAACGTCCTGACATTTGTTGAAATAGAGTTCTAAATTTCGACCGAATTATAGATTAGCCTAGGGTGCAAACCTGTGACAAATTGCAATCGGGACAGAGGCTTAGATGAAACCCTGCGCTAGATCAAAATGTACTGAACTGGTAGGGAAAATGATCAGAATGCGGGGCGCTGGAAGGGCTTGAGGAGTGAGTATTAACTAGTGAGAGCGGGAGAATCTGCTCGGCGGAGTAGTCGCCACTTCGCCGAGCATTGAAAAGGGTGCGCTTAGTCCTCCGACTGGCTTGCAAGTCTCTCTTCGGTGCGATGACCTGAGAGAATATTCGCCATGCCATAGTTGCCCTCGTGGCAGGCATACTCGTAGATGTCATCGGTTGTATAGTCGAATATTATTTCGCGAGTATAAGGCGCCGTAAAACTGCCAGGATCGTCGGATGTAAACTGATACTGCATCGCACCGTTGCTGGTTCGGGTGAGGCGCTCGACATTTACTTTTCGAGAAACTTCAGGGCCGGTGGTGCTCCTGTCTGAGTAATTCGTTGTCTCGATTACTAGAGTATCTCCGTCCCAATAGCCGCGTGAATCGCCATGCCAGAGTTTGATGTCTTCGTGGATATGCGGTTTGGCAACGAGTGGGATGATGCGTACATCGTGCGCCATCTCCTGAATGATTGCCACTGTGTCTCGCGTCTGCACGATCTGCCAATAGCTGTTGTAGCCAGAACCCAGCCGCGGCGCACCGAAACTAACGCAGCGCTCGCCAAGAGGTCGGTCTGTATAAGAATCGGCAGGGTGGTCTTGTCTATGCTGAGCTAAATCACGAGCGGCAGCAACCGCTTGCTCGGTGCGTGGTGGATACTGACCATTCGGGGGGTCGATGATCTGGGATGTTCGGCGATGGATTTTTCTATCGACCATCCATTGTGAATCATAGTTTCCCGTTGTGGGGTCATAGGAATTAATCTCACCACTAAACGCAGCGGCTAGTACGCCTTCACCGAATAATGCATCGCCTCCCTCTCGCATAATCTGGGCCATGCGTTGCTGCAGGAATTCCACATCGTCATCGGTGAGCATCTCTTTGTCGCCGAAGACCTCTGGCCGCTCTACCGGCGTGATCGTGTTGTTTTCCCAGACACCCTGTAAATCGGGGTGGCCATCGATGGTTCTGGCAACCTCCCAGTCGCTGCTGGATTGGGCCAGACTGAAGCTGCTGATTAGTAATAGGACGGCTGCGGATCCGCAGTAGTTTAGGACTCTAGTCATGATAAAAATCCTTGGAATAGCCTGTTTTTATAGGGTTTAGCACGGAGAGTGCCTTGTATCGACTGGCGATCAATCTAACCCTTTAGCGTAAAGAGTTCAAGCTAGTTCGCGGCTGCTGGAACTTGCTCTGCAGCGGTTCTTTCGATAGTCTCAGAGCTATTATTGAGCCTCAGAGCCGTTTGAAGCTGATACAGGATATTCCTGGATTCAGGAAAGATCAGGAGAATGACGATGCAAAAATTGCTATTTTCTCTACTACTGACCAGCGTTCTCGCCAGTTGCGCAACATCCGAAACGGGTGACCGACCAAGGATGCCAACCGATGCCGAGGTCGTCTACTACAATTCAATTGCCCCCGAAGAAGACCATATCGCGTGCTTTACTCGAATCGAGTTGGGCAGCCGTTTTCCACGACGATCCTGCTATCGCGTAGCAGATTTAGAGGCGTATAAGGGGCAGGAGCAGAACATTGTCGACTTGATGCAGATCGATGGGCTGTTAGATAGCCCGTTTGGATTCTGAGCGCTTACCCGGCGGCATGCTGTTAGCGATGCCGCAACATCTCTCTGTTTATCTGCGAAATATTTGAGACACCCAGAAGTCTCATGTCACGCTCGATCTCAGTTTTCAGATTATTCAGTGCGCGTTCAACCCCAGGCTGACCCGCGGCGGCTAGCGCGTACAAATACATGCGTCCACCGGAGCAGGCTTTTGCTCCCGCGGCTATTGCTTTGAGTACATGCGTGCCACGACGCACACCGCCATCGAGTATCACATCTATCTCATCACCAACTGCGTCGGTTATCTCGGCGATCTGATCGAACGGTGATCGCGAGCCGTCGAGTTGGCGACCCCCATGGTTTGAGACCATGATTGCATCTGCACCTATGTCCACTGCCTTCTTCGCATCGGCGACGCTCATGATACCTTTCAGACAGAATGGTCCATCCCATTGTGCGCGCAGCGCTTCGGCATCGGACCAGTTCATCGTGGGGTCTAACATTTCTGCGAAGTAATCACCTATCGATACCGCAACGTTTGAACCTTTCTGAATAAAATCTTTTAGTTCTGCCAATTCGAACGACTCGCGCAAAAAATAATTCATAGCCCAGCCAGGATGCGTTGCAAAACTAAACAGGCTCTTAAGCGTGAGTCGAGGTGGGGAGGTAAAACCGGTATACAGGTCGCGTTCGCGATTGCCGCCTGTGATTGTGTCGACCGTGAGTGCTAGTGTGTTGAAGCCTGCTGCTTTCGCGCGTTCTACCATCGCATCGTTGAGTGCGCGATCTTTGTGGAAATAGAATTGAAACATCTTCGGTGTGGAGATCATCTCGCCAATCTCAGCCAGACTTACGGTGCCTAAAGCTGACACGCCAAACATAGTGCCAAATTTTTCTGCGGCTCGCGCTACAGCTCGCTCACCGTCATGGTGAAATAATCGTTGCAGCGCGGTAGGGGAGCAGAA
>NVUL01000076.1 GCA_002401885.1 SAR86 cluster bacterium | reverse complement strand
GACTGTATTGCGAAAGGCCTGAATGTCAGCAGAGCAATTCACCGGCAGCGGCTCGAGAAAAGAATTTGCTTGCTCAGTGCTAATGCGATTACTGGTTCCCTGGCAGGACGTTAAGAAAATGGCAAATAATAAGGCAGCGACTGCTTTCTGTGAGAATATCTTAGCCAAAAGAATTCTTGCTCCATTGCTTACACTAAAATCACTAAAATCACTAAAATCACTAAAATCACTAAATGCAGGGCAGAAAAAAACGGGCGCATCGCTGCGCCCGTTCTTCAAAACGAACCTAAACCTGTGCGATCGGTGTAGAGCGCGAAAAGTCGTGATTCTTCAGTGGTAGTTCTCTGACTCTCTGACCCGTCAGGATATACAAGCCGTTGCTTACTGCCGCAGCGAGTGGTGGCGTTGAAGGTTCGCCAAGTCCGCCCAGTTCTTCACCAGACTCGACAATATGTACCTCGATCTCAGGCGCGTCATTCATGCGCACCATCTCGTAGTCAGGAAAGTTGTTCTGTGCGACGCGGCCATTCTCGATAGTGATCTCACCGTACAGCGCTGCGGTTAGCCCATAGATGATGCCACTCTCGACCTGCGCCTCGACCGTATCTGGATTTACTGCCCAACCACAATCAATCGCACAGGTGACCTTGTGCACTACAGGCCGGTTATTTTCATCCAAGGACACTTCGGCTACTTCGGCCACGATGCTACCGAAACTTTCCTGTACTGCAATTCCTAGAGCATGACCCTCGGGCAAGTTCTGACCGTAGCCCGCAGCTTCGGCGGCGACCTCGAGCACCTTGCGGTGACGAGGATGCGCGCTCAGCATCTCCATACGGAACTGATAAGGATTCTTGCCGGAGCGATGCGCTATCTCGTCGACGAAAGACTCGGTGAAGAATGTCTGCTGTGAATGATCGACACTACGCCATGCGGCGATAGGCACGTGCGTGTCGCCATCAACAACGCGGATAGACTGATTTGGAATTGCATAAGGGATATGCGAGGCGCCGGGTGTCTGTATGGGGCCGGTGAAGCGATTGTGCCAGGCTTGCACCATGCCATTCGCATCGAAGGCGGCCTTGAAATTACTTGCGACTGCGGGGCGATAGTAGTCTTGCTGCATATCGTCTTCGCGACTCAAAACAGTCTTCACCGGTACATTGAATTCCTTGGCGATTAGTGTTGCGTGATCGATAACGTTCCAATTAAAAGGCAGTCTTCTGCCGAAGCCGCCACCGAGATAGCTGTGGTGAAAGATTGCGTCGTCTTCCGACAAGCCTGCAATTTTTGCGACTCGGCCCTTTATGCCCAGCGCATCCTGCGTGCTGGTCCAGACTTCCGCGATGCCGTCATGGATATGCACGGTACAATTCATTGGCTCCATCGCCGCGTGCGCGAGATAAGGCACCGTGTAATTGCCTTCGATAACATCAGCCGCGGAATCCATAGCAGCTTCTGCATCGCCAACTTCTATGACTTTGCTGCTGTTGTCCTCGGCTAGGCTGCGTTCGAAACCCGCGAATAGATCGGCACTCGATGTTGTGTCGGCATCCGAAGATTCGAATTCCGACTTGACCAGCTTCAGCGCTTCCTTTGCACGCCAGTAGCTATCGGCTACAACCGCGACAGAATCTTCTAATTCAATGATACGTTTCACGCCACGTCGGCTTAGTACGTCGCCGGCATCGACCGAAATTAGTTTCGTTCCGAATACCGGTGCGAGACGGATGGCTGCGTAAAGCATATCTTCGCTTTGTGCATCGATACCGTATTCGGCGCTACCGTCAACCTTGGCTGGAATATCTACGCGCGATATCGCCTTACCCATAATTGTAAACTGTGAAGGGTCTTTCAGAGTCACGTTCTCGGGCGGTTCTAGTAAGGCTGCATCGGCGGCGAGCTCACCGTAGCTGAGTGATCGGCCGCTGGCATTGTGCTGCACATGAGTCAGCTGCGTGTTGCATTCATCTGCTGCAACGTCCCAACGATTCGCCGCACATTCCACCAGCATCTGTCGTGCTGCTGCGCCGGCGGTTCGCATCGAGGTCTCACCGGTAAAGCGCACCGAAGAACTACCGCCGGTTGTTTGTAAGTTCATCAACTCGGCAACGCTAAACGCGCTGGCATTGATGATGCCAGTGAGGAAACCTGGCACGCCGAATTCGCCGGCGAAACCTTTCACCAGCTCGCCGTTGGCGAACATGTCGATAGCTGGCGCTTGTTCTACGGAGATGTCTTCCCAGGCTGCATCCAGTTCGTCCGCCGCCATCATCGGCAATGAAGTATGTACGCCCTGACCCATTTCTGAGTGAGGGACATAGATAGTGATGCTGTTATTCGGCTCTATTTTTATAAAGGAAGTGACGTAGCGTTCTTCTCCCTTCGCTAGCTCCGCGTTCGCTCTGCGGTGTTTGCTTGGCTTCAGTGCCGAGTAGCCAATGAGTACACCGCCACCGACGACTGCGGAACTAAGTAGGAAACGCCTTCTGTTAATTTTCATATTCAGTCTCCCTTACGCCGTAGCCAGTGAATGAATTGCCTTGCGCACTCGCGGATAAGAACCGCAACGACAGACGTTTGTAACGCTGCTATCGATCTCAGCATCGCTAGGATTCGGGTTCGTGGCGAGCAACGAAGACACCGCCATGATCATCCCGGACTGACAGTAACCGCACTGGGGCACCTGATGGTCGATCCATGCCTGCTGCACCGCGCTCAGATCGGGAGCGGAAGGGTTCGCACTCGCAGCAACAGAAGCAAGACCTTCGATTGTAGTGATTTCCTGTCCCTCGATTGCGCTCACCGGCGTCACGCAGCTTCTAACCGCGCTGCCGTTTACGTGTACGGTACAGGCGCCGCAAGAGGCGATACCGCAGCCAAATTTCGTTCCTGTCATGCCAAGTTCGTCGCGCAGAGCCCAAAGCAGAGGCATCTCGGGCTCTATATCCAAATTCTGTTCTATCCCATTAACTTTGAAAGTCGCCATGTCCAATCCCCGAGGAATTATCGATTGTTTTTGTGAAAGATGTTCTAGCGCCGAGTATAGCAGCGCGGGAAGGGCTAAGACACGAATTTGCCCCCCGGTTCGGAGAGCGTGAGGGCTATTTGGGTTATAGTCAGAGCCTTAAAAACCAGCAGTGAAGGCATGCACCGTTCGATGGCAACAAATCCAAGTAGCGCAGCTGGCACAGGCATAGAGTTCAATTACAGCGAGCTCAAAAATGTATTCGCTGGTGCTTCGGCCCCGGCTGCTCTTGCCTGCCTTGTGAAAAGGCTCGGAGCGCAGCGTGTGCTGCTAGTCGCATCGAATAGTCTGAGTCAGCTTACCGATGACTTCGCCGCACTGCAGGCCGCGCTGGGAAGTAACTTTGCAGGTCTGTTTCACGACATCGGATCGCATACGCCGCGCTCGGATGTGATGCGTACGTTAGAGGTGGCGCGTGAGGCGGATGCTGATCTACTCGTCTCACTGGGCGGAGGGTCAATCATAGACGCCTGCAAGGTCGTACAACTTGCAATCGATCAGGGTGTTACGTCCCAGGCGCAGCTCATCGAATACGCACAATATGGTGATGGCACGCGCGGTTCAAAGTATGCAGACTTTAGTCTATTCAAGGGTGATCCGAAAATTCGTCAGGTTGCTATTCCGACTACACTTTCCGGTGCCGAATTCAGCAACAACGCTGGCGTACTGAACACGGAGATATCCGCGAAAGAGGGTTATCGCGGCATCGATCTCTGCCCACAGTCCATCATCTATGACCCGCAGCTTAGCGTGCACACACCCCAATGGCTGTGGCTCTCTACGGCTATTCGTTCCCTCGATCATGCCATTGAGGGCTATTGCTCTGCCGACTCACATCCATTCTTGGACGGGCATTTTCTGCATGCCATGCGTCTGTTCGCCAGCTCCTTGCCCGAGTGTAAGCACGATCCTACAAACCTATCAGCGAGAAGCTTGAATCAACACGCAGTCTGGTTGGCCTGCTGTGGTCTCGGTACGGTGTCCCACGGAGCGAGTCACGGCATCGGCTATATATTAGGCAGTCTCTGTGAAGTACCTCATGGCCATACGTCTTGCGTCATGTTACCGGCGGTTCTCACATGGAATGCCAAGCAACAGGCAAGCAGACAGGAAGCTATCAATGACGCGCTCGGTAACAAAACGCAGAACGCGGCGGACTCGGTAAAGGCGTTAGTGGCGAGTTTGGGGTTGCCGACATCGCTGCGCGATGTCAATGTGACCCTGGATCAGCTCCCAGGTATCGCAGAGAGGGCGGCGAAACATCCGGTGGTAAGAAACAATCCTCGGAAGATAAATGACGCGAGTGATGTGATGGAGATATTAGAACTTGCTTGGTGATCATAGAATGGCTGCTATGAAACATTGGAATTTACTAAGTTTCCAATCGCAATTCAGTGCCCGACTATTCCTGTTGCTGTTCTGTGTAGCGATGAATCCGCTGCATGCTCAAGAAGAACCTGAGTACGTGCGATTTGTCCCGGGCAACTCGGAGTGGGAAGGCGAGCTGCAAACTGCCATCGTGAGTTTCGAAAACGAGGCAGGCGTACAGTTAAACCTTGTGGCGGCGGTGCATCTCGGTGAGCAAGAATATTACGCAGAACTAAATGACTATTTCACGACGCAAGACGTAGTCCTCTATGAGCTTGTAGCCGAACCAGATCAAGTGCCTGTAAGAGGCGGCAGCGAGTCAAGCACCTCTCTGATCGGCTTCATTCAACAGGCAATGGCGGGGTTTTTGAATCTTGGTTTTCAACTCGATGAGATCGATTACACGCAGTCGAATTTTCTCCATGCCGATCTAACGCCCTCGCAGCTCGATGAGTTGATGGCTAGCAAGAAAGAGAATTTCTTTACTATGTTTCTGAATCTCGCCATGGCGCAGATTGCCGAACAAAACGCTTCGCCTAACGAACCGCTGTCTTCGTTCACTCTGCTGTCCCTCATAAATGCAATGAACTCCGAGAATCAGAACGCTGCACTTAAGTTTCTGTTTGCCCAAGAGCTCGGTCGCAGCGGGGGTGTGATAGTCGGTGAGGAGTTGGAACAGCAGCTCACACTACTGGGCGATCGCAATAAGGCGGCTCTGCGTGTTTTGGGCGATGCATTACAGAATCCAGATTATCGACGGATCAGTATATTCTATGGGGCTGCCCATATGCCGGGAATCGAGCGTGAAATCAGTGCTACAACGGGCTTCGCCCGTACCGGATTGAGATGGCAATCTGCCTGGGTGGTTCCCTAAGCACTCCCTTAAACGATTGAAATTACTCGCTTTACCCCGTTTGTCCGATAATCAGAGGCCGCTTAGGGTTTTTCGGTTGACTAAGGGCGTATTAACCGGACAATAGGTTCACCGTTTCGCAATCGGGGCGTCTTCTCATGACTAGTTCTTTAGAAGATGGGGGGCAAGAGCTGCAGCGAGCAGCACCGGTAGCTAACTTCAGGCTTCCGTTGTAAAACAAATTTCAAGAGTGACGTTATTTAACTAGGTGGATTTAACATGAAAAAATTATTAAGCGGATTGCTGGTCTTATCTCTTTCAGTATTAGTTGGATGTGCGGCCGGCGGCCCACCTCCTGCAGCTGGTGTTTGGGATTCTGTAATTGTCTCTCCATTGGGTGACCTTCCTGTTGTTCTTACGTTGAATGCTGATGGAACTGGAGAGATGGCATCGGACGTCTTGAACGCGCCTCTTTCTGGCATCGTTTACGCAGACAACACTGCAGCCTTTACTGCTGAAATTTCAGTACAAGGCCAGGAAATCGTTTTGGATTTCACTGGAACTGCTGAAGGCGACACACTGAACGGTGAATTCGGTAGTGACTTCGGCGCAATGGCCGTTACTGCTACACGTCAGTAAGCTTTATAGGTTTGAAAAAAAGGGTCGCTAAGCGACCCTTTTTTTATGTGCGGTGTGTTCTCTAGATAACGCTGAAGCGCAACTGCTCTTCGACGAGTTCTAGGTTCTGTTTCGCGTTTGGGCTGTTCGGATGCACCTCGATCAGATCCTCAAAGGCTCTCTTTGCTTTGCTCAATTCCTTTCTCTGAATGAAGACCATGCCAAGTCCGGACAGAGCACCGAAATGTCTTGGCTCAAGTTCGAGCGTCTTCTCAATATCACTAATCGACGCGTCGAGATTTCCTAACACATAGTGCAAAGTGGCACGTTTGTTCCAGCCCTCCGCATAATCAGGAAAGCTTTCAGTTAGGCGATTGAAAACAACCATCGCCTCAGGGTAGCGCTGAGCGTTCATTCTTTGAGTGCCAACGAGCATAAGCTGTTGTACATCGGCGTTGGCATGCTGCAACCAGATCTCCCATATCTGGCTCTCGGTGATCGCAATGGTACGAACATTTTCCGTTTCTTGAAGAACGGCGAATAGATCGCCGAGGCGATCGTCGGTTTGATCCGCATGCAATAAATTGCTTGCCGATGAGATGGCTAGAAACCAGAGTAGGCGCGAGCCCATGAAAGAGCCTCCATATACGTAACCGTGAGCAACACAAATGTTAGTTGTGCGGCGAGATAGGGAGTATAGCCCTGCCTACAAGTCAATGGCTAGAAATGGTCGGCCGATGCTTTGTGCCAATCGTCGCGGTAGCTGTTGGGAATGCTGTCTGTGAGCAATTGATTTTCGAGCAAGGGTTCGTATATTTCATCGAAATTTCTTCCTCTACCTTCGAATCGACTGAACAGATCTGATGGGGACAAGTCGTCTGGATTACTAAAACCCATCGCACCGCAAAGATCGAGAAAAACATGTACGGTTGAGTTGTGGAAGTTCTTAACTCGTTCAGACTTTTCGCCTACGATAATTGCTCTAGCTCTTGCAGGGTTTTGTGTCGCTACGCCCGTTGGGCATTCGTTGGTATTGCAAGCTTTCGCCTGAACGCATCCTAATGCAATCATCATTGAGCGAGCCGCATTGACAGTATCCGCACCAACTATGATCTTTTCTAGCATGTCGAATCCGCTAGCCGTTTGACCGGCACTTATCAATCGAATCTCATCGCGTAAGCCCGCTCCCGTGAGTACTTCGTTGATATAGTAAGTGGCTTCTAAGCAGGGTGTGCCAAGACGATTTGAAAATTCCAGCGGAGCGGCGCCCGTCCCACCTTCCGCGCCGTCGATTGTTATGAAATCGGGTAGAATATTCGTTTCTAGCATCGCCTTCACGATGGCCATAAACTCCACTTTTCGCCCTAGGCAGAGTTTGAACCCCACGGGCTTTCCACCACTGAGTTGGCGCAGGCGGCGCACAAATTGCAGTAATCCCTTGGGTGTATCAAACTCTGGATGGCATGCGGGTGAGTTCACGGTCTTACCAACTTCAACCAAGCGTATGTCTGCAATCTCTTGGGTAACTTTCGCGCCCGGCAGCACGCCTCCGTGGGAAGGCTTGGCACCTTGGGAGAGTTTAACTTCGATCATCTTGACGACATCGTAGGTAGCACGCTCGGCGAAGGCATCGTCGTTGAATGAGCCGTCGGGATTGCGACAACCGAAATACGCGGTACCAATTTGCCAAATAATGTCGCCGCCATGTTTGAGGTGGTATTTACTCATTCCACCCTCGCCCGTGTTGTGAGCAAAATCACCCATCGCCGCGCCCTTGTTTAGCGCGGCAATCGCAGTCGAGCTTAGTGCGCCAAAACTCATTGCAGATATGTTGAGTCGAGAAGCGCTATAGGGCTTCTCGCATTCAGCTCCACCAAACACTACCCTAATGTTTTCCTCAGCAACTTCTTTTACAACAAGGGAATGGCTCAGGCTTCGGTAACCCTCTTCAAGAATGTCCTGCTCAGTACCGAAGGGGTGGGTATCGTTAGCGCCTTTAGCACGCCGGTAGATTAGATTTCTACGTTCGCGTGAGAAGGGCTTCTCCTCGACATTATTAGCTATAAAGTATTGTTGGATTTCTGGCCTGATGAACTCCAGTGCATAACGGATATTCGCTAGGACCGGGTAGTTCCGTCTGAGATTGCTTATGCCGAAGAAAATCTCAAAGCCTCCAATCAATGCCCAAGCTAAGCAGAATGAGAAGAACCCAAGCGAAATGGGGGCAGCGAGTAGATCTGCAAGGGCAGGCGACTCGCCGCTGTTATTGAGCAGACACACTATGCTGATGGGTAAAAGGAGTAGAGTGATTATCCAATAAATTCTTGTAACTAGAGTCATAATAAATACTCGAAAGAGTGTAAGTATTCCCTGCTTTCGAGATCAACGACTACAGCTATGTCCGAGCGTCAGGGCGAAACCCGGACTAGAGTCATCTCAATGTAAGCAACGTCCTAAAAGTTTAAGACCAGAGTTATAGCAGTTTCAGTGTCTGTTTTTTCTCTATTTATAGGTACGTCAGTTTGATGCTTAACCTTAACCGAAAATTTCAGGGAGAGATTCTCGAGAATGTCAGTCTGGATACCGGTCTCAGAGCGATAGATACTGCTGTCGCTGCCTGCCTCGATGCTGAAGTCTTGAATAAATTCGGCGGATTCGGACACATTCCAATTGTAGTCGGCGGCTAAACGCGTGATGGCCACGCTTTCCGTGTCGAACTCAGTCTCCGATCGGCGAACACCCACACCAGCAGTAAGGCCCAGAGCCATATTCGCTCTGTTTTGCAGCATGTTTCGACCATAACTGACTGTAACGTCTGATTGGCTCTCGAATCCGCTAAATTTATCGTTCTCATAAGCTATACGACTCTGTACATAGCTATCTGTATTGATCGTGTAGTTGGCGCTGCCAGTGTGATAGAGGCGCTGTGCATTCGATATGCCATCCTGGGAGGAGCGAAAGCCGTCGCTCGTAAACTGAAAATCCCAGCTATCAGACTGATCCCAATCTATAGTGACCTTGTACTTTATGTTTTCATTTTCCGTGTTACCGGAAGTAAAAATAGCGCCTAATTCCAATTCTGTAGCAACGCTAGATTCTTCCTGCGCTGAAGCGCTCAGGCTAAAAATCACAAGCAGGCTGCAAAGGCCGTATGTAAGTACATTTCTCATTTGTAGTTTCCCAAGTAGTGAAGGCGCGGTATTTTACAGACAGCGTATTCAAATAGCTATTTGGTGGCACAGCTAGGCCGGGAGAAATTGTGGGATAATGCGAGTACTTGAGCACCCGACTTTACTGGAGTTGGCAGTCTAGATGGGGTATAAGGCTGCAATATACTGGGCCTTACAGCCTTTATCCATTCACTTCTAGTCTAGGGAGCCTCCCTAATTTTTAGTGTCAGAATCTATCGATGAAAACCCTCTATCTTCTCCGTCATGCCAAATCCAGCTGGGACAATCCTGATCTGAAAGACTTCGAGCGGCCGCTGGCCAATCGGGGCATTAACGATTTACCGGTTATGGCTGAGCGCTTCAAGGCGAGAAATGGACATGTGGGTTGCATTATCTGTAGCCCTGCCGTGCGCACCAAGACCACCGCGAAGATGTTTGCCAAGGAGATCGGTTTTCCGCGTGATGAGATTGGCAGCAATCCAGAGCTGTATTTCGCCGGGTCCAATATGTTCCTTAAAGCAGCCAGCTTGTTAGATGATGAATGTGAGGCTGCGATGTTGGTGGGGCATAACCCAGCCATTACCGACTTCGTGAATGAGATGGCTAGCGGTTATATTGACAATATTCCTACCTGTGGCCTCGTGCAGCTCATGCTGCCGATCGACGCGTGGTCAGAAATAGAATTTTCCAGCGCCGATCTCGTCGAGTTCGACTATCCCAAAAAACTATCGAGGAACCAATGAACTTCAACACCGTGAAAACATTCTTAACTCTGCTTGGCATTGTCTCTTTGGTGAGCTGCACTGACCAGGCGGCAGTCTCTGATGCAGACGGTTCGGCTCAGCCGCGCGCAAACATAAGCCGTGAAGAAGCACCGGAGCCAATAAGCGTTAAGCGTTGGTCTAGCGCCGAACAAGTTGTGCTCGGGCGCGAAGTATTCACGCAGAACTGTGCTGTGTGCCACGGAGCAGAGGCGCAAGGCACTGTCGGGGATTGGCGCGAAAAGCTGGATGATGGTTCGTTCCCGCCACCACCGCTTAACGGCTCGGCACACGCATGGCATCACCCTCAGGAAATATTGCTTCGAGTAATAGACTACGGTGGGGAGGCTATGGGCGGGAAAATGCCAGCATTCATAGATGTGCTAGAGCAAAATGAGAAGCTGGCGGCAGTGGCCTATTTCCAGAGTTTCTGGACCGATGAGATATATCAGCAATGGATGCAAATGGGTGGAGCGAATTAAATCTACATTCTCGCTAACCTTATTGCTCTTAGCCGGATGCACATCGACGCAACTGGATCAGGCCGAGCAGTGGCAGTCGCAACTGTATACTGAGCATGCACTTGTAGGCATGATTTGGGATAGTCAACACGCACAATTTATTGCGCCGGATGAACTGCTCGCTCGAATAGAAGGGGTCAGCTATCTTCTTTTAGGTGAGAAGCACGACAATCCAGATCATCATGCATTGCAGCTGCGCGCTCTAGATCATGTTCTTCAAACTGGCAATGTGTCGACTGTATCCTTCGAAATGATGAGTAGTGAGCAGCAGCCGTTACTCCAGGAATTGTCATCGCATCGACAGAGCAGCCTCGAACAGATCAACGAATATCTACAATGGGATAACGAAGGTTGGGACTGGGACTATTACGGCCCACTTTTAAAAAGTGCCATGCAAGCAGACGTAAAGATCAATGCGGCAAACATTAGCAACGAAGAAATGATGCAAGTCTACTCAGCGCCAACTGAAGCGAAGATCGCAGCCGTGCTGGACAAGCAGACGATGGCTGCCCTCGAGAAAGATATCGATGAGAGCCACTGCGGGATGTTGCCTGAATCGCAATTTCCAGCGATGGTACGGGTACAGCAGGCGCGAGACTTCGCCATGGCTCGCAGCCTCTCTACGAGCTCCCCGCAGCAAGTACAAGTTCTCATCGCGGGCAACTACCATATACGTCGTGATCTTGGCGTCCCTAACTATCTATTGAACAGGCAGTCGAACTTAGAGGAGAGTCAGATTATCTCTCTGGCTTTCATGGAGGTCGACGAGGGCAGTAATGATCCTGACGATTATCTACAGCAATTCGGCAGCGTGAAGGCCCATGACTATATCTGGTTCACGCCTGCAGTTAGCAATGAAGACTACTGTGCCTCATTGCGCCAGCAATAGCCGTCTACGCTTGAATAATGGTCGGAATCCAGACACACTAAGCGTTCGCTCACTCCCTCCAACTTAGCCGCAGAAATACCCGAACCTATGCCGTCGTTCGCCAAGCCAAACAAAGCATTCATGGCATTACTCCTCCTGCTAGCAGGCATCCAATGTGGATTGTCCGCTGCGGCAGAGGATGATTTCGCCGAGCTAGCCTACGACGACGCTGGCGAGTTCAATTTCGTCCGTGTTCAATTCGATACTTACTACGGTGGTGGTTACGGTTATGGCCCTTGGTCTATCGATTTCCCAGATGCCGATATCAATTTCCTGCGCGGCGTTTCCCGACTGACCAATATCCGCGTGATGAGCGAGCCTATCGTGCTGCGCTTCGACGATGAGGGAATATTCGACTACCCATTCCTGTATATGTTGGAAGTTGGTCAAGGAGGCGGGCTCAGCCTGAGCCCGAATGAAGTAGATAATATGCGCGAATATTTACTGCGCGGCGGCTTCTTGCTCATCGACGATTTCTGGGGTCAACGACAGTGGGATAATTTCTACTCGGCCTTTAGTCAGGTGTTTCCCGATCGAGAAGTCATCGAGTTAAAATCCGACCATGAGATCTTTCATGTTTACTACGACATCGATGGTCCGCAGATGATCCCCGCGCTGTATCGAAACGATGACTACGGCGAGCAAGGTATTAATTACGCTACTAACCACGCGATTCTCGACGACGAAGGTCGAGTCATGGTTCTGATCAATTGGAATTCTGACATGGGCGATGGCTGGGAACACACCTACCATCCTTCCTACCCAACACGTTACGCAAACGCTGCCTATCGATTGGGAATAAACTATTTGGTTTATTCCATGACGCACTAGTATGTCGCAACAATGTCAGCAATAACTAAAAAGTCACAAGAATCAGAACATTAAAAGAGGCGGCCACATGAAAAAGTACTCACTGCTCACTGCATTATTCCTATTCGTTTCCGTAAAAAGTTTTGCAGCTCCCTACGATCATATTCATCTCGCTGCTACTAGTTCGCAAGAAGCCGTTAACTGGTATGTGAAACACTTCGGCGGTGAGGCGGCGCGCTTTCTTCGCTCCACCAATACCGACTATCCGATCGACCGTGTAATGTACGGAGATATTGCGGTGATCTTCTTCGAGCGCGACCCGGGTGAAGGCTCGGTTGGCTCCGGTGTTGATCACTTCGGGTTTTCCATGAGTAATGTAGCCGATGTAGTCGCCAGCGTTGTTGCCGATGGCGGCAAGCAGTTGGGTGATCTTGTCGAATTCGGTGGCATGCAGATCGGCTTCGTCGAAGATCCTTGGGGCACGAAGATCGAAATCATCGACGATGCCGAGTTGCGCGGCATGCATCACCTTCATCTTTCTTCACCCGACCCAGAAGGCACGCTCGAGTGGTATAGCGAAAATTTCGGTGGAGAGCGGGAACAATGGAAGGGAGCATTGCCCGCTTTGAACTATGGCGACATCTTGTTGCTCGTGAGTCAGGCTAGCGGCGAAGTTGCCCCGACTCAGGGCCGCAGCTTTGACCATCTCGGCTGGAAGTATACCGACCTAACTGCCGCAGAGACCGAGCTTAAGTCCAACGGTGTGGAATTTTCAATGGACCCGCGTGAGTTTCGTACGATTCGAATCGCCTTCGCCGAAGGTCCTGACGGAGTGAGAATCGAGTTAGTGGAGCCATAGAGCGATCTTTCTCGGTAGAATCCGCTACGCTTAGTGGTGCATCGGGTTCGCTTTGTCCGGATCGATATTCAATCCTTTCAGGTGTTTTCGTAGTTGAGTTGCGTCGAGTTTACCGAGTTTCATCAAACCGACCATTGCCGCCTGACAAATATAGTCAGGACTAATCTCGAAATAATCTCTGAGATCGGCGCGGGACTCGCTTAATCCATAACCATCGGTGCCCAGCGCGGTAAAGTGTCCGAGCATCCACGGGGCGATGCTGCTGGCGAGGCTCTTCATGTAGTCGCTAACGGCTACATAGCTGCCGCTAGTGTTGTCGAACATTTTTTCTACGTAGGGTGTTGCAGCCTTCTTAAAGGGATGTAGTCGATTCTCCCGCTCGCACTCCTCGGCGTCGCGTAGCAGTTCGTTGTAGCTGGTGATGCTCCACACCGAAACATTAAAGCCTTTCTCCTCGAGTATGTCTCGTGCGTTCAACACCTGCTGCATGATTGAACCACTACCTAACAAATGTATCTCGCTGTCTCTTTCTCTCTTCGTGCTGCTTAATAAGTAACCGCCGGCTACGATGGCCCCCTCTACCTGTTTCCCAGATGGCATCGCAGGCATCAGGTAGTTCTCGTTGTAGGCGGTTATATAGTAGAAGATATTTTCTTGTTGTTCGTACATGCGGCGTATGCCTTCACGCACGATCACGACCAACTCGTAGGCGAAGGCCGGGTCGTAACTCTTCAGACTAGGGTAAGTGCTCGCGATGATCTGAGAATGGCCATCCTGATGTTGAATTCCCTCGCCGTTCAGCGTTGTTCGACCTGCTGTGCCGCCGATAAGAAACCCTCGGCACAGCATATCGCCGCAGGTCCAGATCATGTCACCAACGCGTTGGAAACCGAATATCGAATAGAAGAAGTAGAACGGAATCATCGGTAGGCCGTGAATGGAGTAGGCCGTTCCAGCCGCAAGGAAGGAAGCAAGCGCACCGGTTTCGCAGATGCCTTCCTGCAATATCTGTCCGTCCTCCGCCTCGCGGTAGGCTAGCAAGGTGTCAGCGTCCACCGGCGTGTATTGCTGCCCCTGTAAAGAGAAGATACCTGCAATCTTGAACAGTGCCTCCAGTCCGAACGTTCGTGCCTCGTCGGGAACGATGGGCACGATGTATTTGTTCAGCGACTTGTCTCTTAGCAGTACCGAGAGGATTCTTACCAGAGACATTGTCGTAGATTGTGGACGGCCACCTGCGCCATCAATAAGCGTCTTAAAGGAATCGAGTGGGGGCGGCGAGAGCGCGGGGCACTTCTGTTCGCGTTCTGGAATCGGACCTCCCAATGCTTCGCGTCGCGCCTTTAGGTATTTGATCTCCGCGCTGTCGTCATCGGGTTTATAAAATTCGGCGCGACGTATAGCCTCCTCGTCGAGTGGGATGCCAAAATTCCTCGCAATGAGTAGACGCTGGTCACCATCTAAGTTTTTCTTCTGATGAACCGTGTTGCTGCCCTGTGCACCGACAATGCCGTCGCCCTTTACTGTCTTTACTAAGACTACCGTCGGCTTGTCACTGCACTTCGCCGCCGCATCGAAAGCGGCATAGATCTTTCGCACGTCCTGGCCGCCACGCTTGATCTGCTTCACCTCCTCGTCGTTCAATGAGTTCATCATGGCTTCGAGTTCGGGACTGCCGTCCACCCAATGTTCCCTTTGACTCTCACCGGGAAGCACCGAAAAGCGTTGGTAATCACCATCTACGCATTCCTCCATGCGATCGCGCAGCTTAGCGTTGTGATCCTCATCGAGCAGTTTGTCCCAGCCCGAACCCCAGATCACCTTAATGACATTCCAGCCCGACCCCTTAAACGAAGACTCCAGCTCTTGAATGATCTTGCCATTTCCGCGCACCGGCCCATCGAGTCTCTGAAGATTGCAGTTGACCACGAGGATAAGGTTGTCCAGCTTCTCTCTGGCGGCGATGTTGATTGTGCCTAGTACTTCCGGCTCGTCGGTTTCACCGTCACCGATAAAGCACCACACCTTGCCTCCCTTCTTGGCCTTCAATCCACGGTTCTCTAGATACTTGGCGAAGCGTGCTTGATAGATAGCAGTAGGCGTGGAAAGGCCCATCGAGGCATTAGCCACCTGCCAATAGTCAGGCATAGAACGGGGGTGAGGGTAGGAAGTTAGCCCTTCGTCAGTCTGCAATTCGCGTCGGTAGTTATTTAGATGCGTAGTTTCAAATCGCCCCTCCAGCCAGGAGCGCGCGTATACCCCCGGCGAGGTATGCGGTTGTGGAATGATTAAGTCTCCCCCGTAACTCTCCGAACGCTTGCGGAAGAAATGATTAAAACCAACCTCCATCATGGTCGCGGCCGAGGCGTAGGTCGCGATGTGCCCGCCGACTCCAGACCCTGAATCCTGCCCCCGCAATACCATGGCCATCGCATTCCAGCGTAGGATATTCTCTATAGATTGCTCGAGGTCGATATCACCGGGATAGTCGGGCTCGGAGGATGCCGGGATGGTGTTGAGATAGGGCGAATTGAAAGAGGACTCGGGAAGGGGAACATTGTGTTTGCTGCTCCAATCATTCAGATCATCGAGCAGAGCCCTGACGCCTGCATCACCGTAGCTATCTCGGATGTTCTCCAGTGCCTCTAGCCACTCGGAAATATCGGCTTCTATGCCGGTTTGCAGTGCCGATTTGTTATTCATATTTGCGCAATGCTACAGTTTGAACGGCTATTAGACGAAAATAATTACAGCGTCTGCTGATCGTCAATTTCTCTTGTCTGTTAAATAGTACACCCAATAAGACTATAACCAAATCGGGGACATCCAGCGATTAAATCGCACTCCCGTTTTTCAGATTTTTGCGGGTTTCATTGATCGCATTCGCTGCTACCGTATCCGCCCGTTCGCCAGATGACGATGCTGCAAAGGTGACTCACTCGTTCAGTAGTGAGGCCCTGTCCAATCCGGTCGGGAAGGAGGATGGCGCTACTCCACCGCGAGAGTATTTTCTGGTTTGAGCTGCGGGTCGGCTAGGAAGCTTAATATCAGGTCTATGTCATGCTCGGCGCAGCCCTCACTGTTGGCGAAGATATAGTCGGCCGTGAGCTGCTGAATTCTCACTCCTTTAGCAATCGCCGCCTTAAAGTTGGCAATCTCTGTAGGCGATAAGCCTTCACTTTGATAGAAATTGGTCAGCAGATTCATCTCGGCCTTGCTAAAATTCTCCAAGAAAATCTCTGCGATTCCTTCTTCGAACTTTTCCCAGGCGAATGCCCGTTCGTAGCAATGTGCTATCTCAATCTTAATCCACT
Organism: SAR86 cluster bacterium; assembly: GCA_002401885.1. GTDB lineage: Bacteria > Pseudomonadota > Gammaproteobacteria > Pseudomonadales > Pseudohongiellaceae > UBA9145. The sequence goes on along the minus strand of NVUL01000076.1, from coordinate 5,894 downwards.
GGGGTAGTTCGAGATCGGCGGACATCGCCACGATGCTGCTGTAAGTCCGGATGATATTTCGTGTTTGCAGCAACGTCATAGATTCGAATTGGCTGGCCACGTTGCTGACCCGCAGAAGTCTGTTGGCGTCGCGTATCTCAGCGGCGCCAACGGTGGATGCCAGAAACAAAAAGCTAAGTAGGCTTAGGCAGCTAATTCTCATTGATGATTTCGAATACCACGTTAATGTTCGTCTGGTATTCTACTTCATCAAATGTCGGTGCGACAGCCGCGGCTGCCGATACGGCTAGGGAAGAGACTGCGCCTCTGCTGTTTGCGTCCATTGCTAACTCCTGCGTCATCATTGCTCTAGGCATCGCTCGAGACAACTGGCGAATGCCGCCGTAGAAGAAGTTTATCGCCTTCAACTCGAGGCCAAGGCTACTTTCATAGAAGGCCTTCTGCGCCATGACATCCTGCAGGGCCATCTCTCTGACCTGGTCCTCGAAGGCATCTTCCTCACTATGTTCGAACTCAGTGCTCTCGAACTCCACCTCGTCGTGTTCGTCCGCAGCAGCGGCCAGCAGTTGCAGATGCTCCTCGCTGATCACCTCGATCTCCATGCGTGCTGACACCTCGAAGCTGTTTGGATTGCGACCGAACAGGCCGAACTGAGGTGAGCTGGAAAACTTCGAGTTGTTGATGGCATCCTGCGGGATACCTGCGGCGACGAATTCTTGGATCAGTTCGAGTCGCAGTGCCTGATTGACCTCCATAGCCTGGCTGAGGCTACGCTCGTCGGATGTGACCATCAGGCTTACTTTGGCCATGTCCTTGTAAGCCGTTAACTCGCCATCGCCATTGATATTCACCGTATTGGGCCTGGGGTGCAAAAACTCGCGCAGCTCGTCTGGTGTGCCGGAGAGTTGTGCCTGCGCTAAACTCGAATGACTGAATACGGAGAGTGCAGCTGCTGCCAGGGAGAGGGAAAGTAATTTATTCATGATGATGTCCTTATGAGAAGTGGTGACTCAATCCGCCGAACCGGATGGCTCTTTATAACGTGTTGAAAAATCGTACTCTGCTATTCAAGTCGCAAACCCTGCCACTATAGTTCTAGAGAGAGTGGAAGCAATTCTACAGCCTCAAACAACAATTGACTGCACAGGGGATTCGGTGTCAAATGACAACATGCTGACATAGGTCGTCCCATTTCAAATATATTGGCCATCCAAACCGGATCTGCGGAGCATTAGGATGGGGTTTCGAGGAAAACCAATGCATTCTCCCAAGCGCATGCTATTTCTTGACCTTGTATTGTCCCTATTCAGGCTGAATGGACTCTTAATAGCGGAAGGAGACAATATGACCGAGGCGCTGGGCCTAACCAGTGCTAGATGGAAGGTCATTGGAGTCATTGCCCTTTCCAATTCGGGGCTTACAGTGCCGGGCATTGCCAGAGTCCTAGGCCAATCGCGGCAGGCAGTGCAGCGCATCACCGATGTCATGGTCACCGACGGTCTACTTTCCTACCAGTCCAACCCTAAACACAAGCGCTCGGTGTTAGTCGTACTCACGGAAGAAGGCAAGACTGCCTATAAGGATCTGCGTGATGTTCAGGATCCTTGGGCGATAGAGAATACTGAAGACATTCCCATCGAAGAACTGGATGCAGGCCTGCGTCTCGTGCGCCGCCTCATTCAGAAATTCGATAAATAATCATGTCAGACTATCTAACCAGGCTGCCTCGCGATATCTATACCGCAGAGCAGGTCCGTCTGCTCGATAAGATTGCGATTGAACAGTTCGACATTCCCGGCTTCACTCTCATGCAAACGGCAGCATCGATCTCCTTCAGCAGGCTAATGGAGAAATGGCCGCAGACGCGCCATGTGCAAGTGTTTGCAGGTTCGGGCAACAATGCAGGCGATGGCTATTTGATCGCTAGTCTGGCGAAAGAGCAGGGGCTAAGCACTGAGGTTATTACTCTCTCCGACCCAGATAAACTGCAGGGCGATGCGAAACTCGCTTGGGACTGGGCAGCCAAGCGGCAGGTTTTGATGACAGCGTTTGCCGAATTTGATTTTGAGCATGAGAAAGGCCACGCGCATCCCGTTGTCGTCGATGCGCTGCTCGGCACTGGACTAGACAGAGAAGTGACAGGCGACTACGCAAAGGCCATCGAATTCATCAACAGGGCAGATCGACCGGTGCTCGCGATCGATATTCCTTCCGGTCTCAGTGCTGACACGGGCGCGTGTCTCGGCATCGCGGTTGCAGCGGATGCAACGGTCACATTTATCGGTTTAAAGCGGGGTCTACTCACGAATCAAGCTGGCGACTATGTCGGTGAGCTGATCTATCACAATCTCGGTGTGCCCGATGCAGTATTCAGTAGCGAGTCTTCACCGAAGCCGATGGTGCATCGTATAGACATCAATTCGACAAGCGCGATGCTAGCGCCCCGTGCAATCGCTTCGCATAAGGGTAACCACGGTCATGTGTTAGTCATCGGCGGCGATTACAGTTTCGGTGGTGCCGTTATTATGGCAGCCGAGGCTGCTCTCAGAAGTGGGGCAGGTCTTGTTAGCGTCATCACTCGCTCCAGTCATCGTCCTGCGTTGCTAGCAAGAAGACCGGAAGTCATGGTGCTCGGCACCGAAGATGACAACGCCAATATCGATGATCTCATTTCCAGAGCAACAGCTATCGTGATTGGTCCCGGCCTGGGGCGCGGCGACTGGGCGCGCGCTCTAATGCAGAAGGCGCTGTCCGCACAGATCTCTGCGAGCAAGCCTTTAGTTATTGATGCCGACGCCTTGCATTTACTCGCTGAGAAGCGGGAACAGGGGACGGCCGGGAAGGGTTCTGGCATAAAAAGGGACAACTGGATACTCACTCCACATCCGGGCGAGGCAGCTGCGCTCTTGAATAGGTCGATCGGCGAGATACAGGACGATCGCTACGCCGCGGTGCGTCAACTGAATGAGATATGGGGCGGTGTTTGTCTTCTCAAGGGAAGCGGCAGTTTGATCTGTACCGCCGAAAATTCGCGGCAAAATATCTTCCTCTGCAGCGAGGGCAATGCCGGAATGGCAACTGGAGGTATGGGGGATGTGTTGAGTGGAATCGTCGGTGGTCTAGTCGCGCAGGGCAACTCGTTACGGAACAGCCTCTGTGCTGGGGTCTGCATTCATGGCGAAGCGGCAGATCTTTCCATGCAGGCGGATGGTCAGCGTGGTATGGCGGCGACAGATCTTATGCCGTATATCAGGCAATTGGTAAATCCAGCGTGGCAATAGCCGCCCTCTATTGTGCCCTGATCTCTAACTTATGGATGCTGTAGCGACCAGGTAGGTGCCCAGGATCGATGCGTATTTGGCTCCCATTGGCAACTCCATTCAGATCGAAAACCATCTGATTGAGACCGGCTTCAATGTTGCGCTGTAAGGTGTTTTCCTCAGAGTAGCCCTGCCCGACTTCAGCTTCGAAGTAGATCGTCACGCCGAGTTTTTCATCGGTTTCCAGCGTTAGATAGAGCATTGCATCGTCGAACTTTGCATCAGGCAAGACGGGTAACATGAAGTATGGGTCTCCTGTCGCTGCATCGAACTGCAATTGCCCACCGCTGAACCTTACGTTCGCTATTCCTTCTGAAAATTCGATCTCGCCTAAAGTCTGTCGACGTAGCGAGTACTCAATATTTTCCTCGACCGTAGAGAGATGATTACTGTTGATGTAGCGAATAGCATTGAGTCGGTCGGGATCGTAGATATCTCTTCTAGCATCGGTCAAGGAGGTATGCAGTAAATCTAAGCCGGCAAGGAACGCAACGTCATGCTGAACTTCTAATAACTGCAACACAGTAGGTGAGATGTCTAAGGGTGTAGCAAATATTTCTGCCTCAGCAGCAACATCTGCGTTCAATACATTGAAATACAGTCGACGCTGATAATCCGTGGGGAACAAGGGATAGGCGTTATTGCGCATAGCAAGATGATCGGAGGCAAGAACTACTAAAGTGTCTTCAAAAGCGGGATGCTCTCTAACTTGGTCGAGAAATTCCCCCAATAGATAGTCGGTACAGTGAACCGCGTTCAATATCGAATTATCGATCTGATCATACTCTCCGCAGCTCGCAGAGGGCTCACCTGTTGGGTGATGGGTATCGACTGTGAGCAGGGTTAGATTAAATGGCTGTTCTGATGCGGCCAGGCTATTGAATTGCTCCAACGCTTGGGCGAATAACGAATCGTCATAGAGCCCCCAGCCGTTTACATAGTCAGGGTCTTCAAGCTCGTCAATTAACTCAGAGCTACCTAAGGTTGTGCCAAACCCATGTGCCCTTAGAAAACTGCCCTTGCCAGCGAATTCGAGTTCGGCGCCACCCATGAACACCTGCTGGTACCCCGCGCTATTTAGAACATCGGGCAGGCAGGTTACCTTGTCGAGCACGCGCGAAAATAAAATTTCATTACCGCCTATACTTGACTCGTACAACAGCGGCGTACCACATAAGCTTGATACCAATCCGGCCATTGTCCAGCTTGAACCACTCACCTGATTCATGTCCTCAAGCTGCCATCCTTCTTCGTTCAGTGCCTGCAGGTTCGGAGTCAAACCGGGGAAGAGGTTCTCATCGGTATATATCGCCTCAACTCCTTCGAGAAAGATGAACAAGAGATTCTTGCCAGCGGTCGATGTGAGTTGCGTATTCGTTAGCGCATCAGGCTCTAGATTCAACTCTTCCCACGCTATGGCATCGAGTGAGTCTATCCGTGGCGACAGTACGGAGTTCGCCATGGCTACGACTGATGGCCGCAGCCCGGGATCTAACATTAAGGCAAAAACGAAAATCCCTATTAGAGTGGGTAACGAATAGTTAGAGCGTGGTAGTCGATCTTTAAAATAGTAGAAGCCAAACATTACACAGACTGTCCAGCCAATTACTAGGAGTAACAAGGGGAAATAGGCGGCGCGAGATTCACGCAGTGTTGTCAAATTGAAATGGAAATAGAACTGCTGATTAAAGTAGCTCCCCTGCAAGTAGTAGCTAATAAATTGCGAGGCGTAGTAGAAAGACAGTAAATAAATTATCACCAAGCCAATGGTGGTTCTGAGAGTGCCGTGCTCGATACGGCTGATCAGCGCAGTGCTGGCAAGAACTATTAGGCTTACCGAAACGAGGGCGGAAAGAACGGAGAGAAGGCTTCGATCAATACTGTAATAGTGAGCCAGCGCCACGGGCATAAAAAAAAGGAATAGCTGTATTCTCTGCATCGAGCTCATTGCCGAATCCCTGTGGCTGGTTTTTTCAAATTTACCTTTTCTGTCCTTGCTTAACTAAATGGAGAATGACTAGAGCAGCAGCATGCCCCATGTGAACACGACCAATAGAAGCGCCACGAAGACTGCGGCCGAGCCTATATCCTTCGCTCTCCCGGCGAGGGCATGAAACTCTTTACCAGCCCGATCGACAATTGCCTCTAAAGCCGAGTTAATCAGTTCCATCAGCAAGACAACGAATAGGGAGCCCACCAATAATACTTGTTCAACTCGGGATTGGCCTAGCCAGAGTCCCAATGGCGTAAGAAAGCAGAAGATGACTACCTCGAGCCGGAACGCCTCTTCATGCTGTAATGCAGCCTTGAGGCCCGCCAAGGAGAAGCGCGTAGCGGCAATCAATCTCGCCACGCCTTTTTCCTTTGGCGGAAGTAGCGAATTCGGCTCTGACTCGTTCTCACTCATTTGTGAATTATAACTCCTAGACTTGTAATGAAGAGTAGAGGGAATCGAAGAACAAGTCTAACGCGAACACTAAGTGCCAACATCCAGTCCAGATCCTGTTTCCCCTTCTCCTTTATTCAAAAGTTCGGCGGTGCCATTCCACTATGCCACGCCCTATGGCTTGCGGA